>NZ_JBQCTZ010000246.1:0-4699 GCF_051963715.1 Neisseria sp. P0001.S005
GACAGACAAATCTTAAAAATAGATTACCATTTTATCGAATTTCAAAAGCCATTTAAAGGTAAATATCAGCAAATCAGTAAAAAAATACTAATAAATTCAATAAAGTTATGAGAACAATTCTTATTCTTATTTAATATTTCACAATTTTAATTTCAATTTAATCATGTATCATTTAATTCGGGTTTTCCTCATGTCCGATTTACTTCAACAATCTGGAAAATCGCCCTTTTCCAAACTTCAATAAAAACATCAGGCCGTCTGAAAACTGATTCTTTTCAGACGGCCTGTGTACATCACATTCATTTAAATAGAAAAATCAATCGACACCTTTGAGCATGCGGTTCAATACCGGGGCAAGTACCAGCAGGATACCGCAGGTTACTGCGCCGATGGTGGCCAGCATCCAGTAGAAATCCAATGGTGACTCAGCATTGTAGTAGTCTTTAAACAACACTCCGCCCAAAGTAAAGCCGATGGACAATGCCAAGAAATTCAACGCAACCATTTGTGTTTTAAACATGCTCGGTGCGATTTTGGTAGAAAACGACAGCGAAATCGGCGACAGCATCAACTCGCCTATCGTAATCGCCAACAACACCAGCATAAACACGATAATCGGCATCGGGGTTCCGGATGAAATATACGGAATGAAACACAAATAAGAGACGCCGGTTACCAACATGGCCAGCGCAAACTTCAACGGCGTTTTAGGTTGGCGTTTGCCCATTTTCGTCCACACCGCCGCCATCACGCCGGAGAAGAGAACCACCCACATGGCCTGTATCGAGTCTTTCCATGAAACAGGCACGGTAAAGCCGAAGAAAGTACGATCGACCGTTTCGTCGAAATAAACCGTTGCAACGGTGTACACTTGAAACCAAACCGCCCAGAACATACAAATGGTCAAAAACAACGGAATATAGGCCATGATGTAACGTTTATTGGCTGCCTCAACCTGGCTGCTGCCCAGCAGGCGTGCAAAATAAGCGATAACGGTGATAATGACCACGCCCAAAAGCCAGCGTGAAAAGTTTTCAAGATTGAGCGCGCCGGAAGCAATCACGCTGCCCAACACCAAAACCAGCAACACGCCGACAGCTATTGCAGTCTGTACCTTTTCAGGGCGCAACGGATTGGGAGCCGGCGTATGCGGCAGGTCTTTACGGCCACGTGAATACCACAGCAGGCCAAATGCCATACCGACGGCCGCCGCGCCAAAGCCATAATGAAAACCCATGCGGTCTTGCAAAATACCGGTCAACAAAGGGCCTAAGAAACCACCGATATTGATGGAAATATAGAAAATGGAGAAACCGGCATCGCGCAATTCGCGCAGATCGTCCCGTTCATACAAAGAACCGACCATCGAACTGGCAGACGATTTCACGCCGCCGCTGCCCAGCGCGATACACACCAAGCCCAACAGCAATCCCATCAAGCCCGGCACAATCGCCAATAAAATATGACCGGTCATCACGACGATACCGGCGATAAACAGGGTACGTTCCGAGCCCCAAATGCGGTCGGCCAACCATGCGCCGAGAATAGTAGACAGGTAAACGCTGCCGCCGTATGCGCCAACAATACCGCCGGCCAAAGCCTTATCCATACCCAAGCCGCCTTGATTCGCGGCGTAATACAGATAAATCAACAGGATGCCCTGCATACCGTAGAAGGAAAAACGTTCCCACAGCTCAATATGGAATAGGGTGGATAATTGCAAAGGATGGCCGAAGAAGGTTTTCTCGGCAGAAGACGGCTTTTGACCGGACATTATGAGTTCTCCTATATATTAGACAGACTTAGGCTTCAGACGGCCTGTTATACCTACCAATCATTTTTATGGAAGCCATATATTACCGCCAATCTTTGCATTTGCAAAACATTAAAAAGCATTTTTTTACAGAAAGATTAAGATTCGTATCTAAAAAGAACTCAATAGCTACATAACAAGGATATCGCGGCCATCTCTGTCATGCCCTACATATTCAAAAACCCATTAATTTTTAGATTTTCTATATTGTATTTTTCATGTGGCCGAAAACGGATATATTTACTGCGTTCGGTATTCCATTTAGGCTGATAAGACTTTAGAGTAGTTTCAGGCTGCCTGAAAACTATGTGATACAAATAACAGATAAAATAAAGCCCTACTTAAAAAAGTAGGGCTTAAAGAAATTGTTTATTTTTTGCCCCCACCAGATTTTCCGCTACCTAACGGGGGATTGTTACCACGTCTGCCGCCTGACGGATTACCTGTTTTGCTTGGCCAGTTTGGGTTACTGTTGCCTGTCTGATTATTTGCCATTATTGCTACATTCTATACTTAAGTTTTCAGATACACGGACTTTTATTTCCGTTTCTATATTTTATAGATTTAGATTTTTTTTTCAATTTAATTTTTTCAGTAGTCGTAGCAACTGTATTTTTCACCCCGTCGGGCAAAAATACCAAAACTCAAATCAAGCCGTTTGGATACCGTTTTCGGTGATACCGTTCCCGGCAAAGTAATCACGCATCCGGGCATTCAATACCGTCAGCAGTTTGCGCATACATGCCGTAACAGCAACCTTATACGGCTTACCCTTGGACAGCAGGCGTTGGTAGAAATCCCGAATAAGCGGTTCAAAACGTGTCGCTACCACGGTAGCCATATACAGCGCCTTACGCACCGCAGACCTTCCGCCGAAGCAGCGGCTTTTGAATTTGGTTTCCCCGCTCTCCCTCGGGTGTGGGGCAATACCGACCAGACTCGCCAGCCGTTTGTGGTTCAGCCGTCCCAATTCGGGCAGCATCGCCATCAATGTAGCCGTCGTTATCGAACCGATGCCTTTGATTTGCTCCGCCACTTGGGCTTTGCCGTCAAAATGCGTGTGGGTGTGGTCATCGATTTGTTTGTCCAATTCGTCAATCAACCTGTCAAAATGAGCAATCAGTTGTTTGACGCTTTCGACTTGTGTTTCGTGAACCTGATGCAGACGGTTTTTCTCGGCAGTCCGCATATCCACCAGTTGGTTGCGGCGGTTAACCAATGCTTCCAACACTTCTTCCGCTTCGGTGGGCGGGTGGTAGAGCATGGTTTGCCAACCTTCTTTCTGCGTCATCATCTGTGCGAAGAAGGCGAGCATTTGGGCATCTTTGGCATCGGTTTTGGTCAGCGACTGCGATTGGGCAAACTGATGCGTCTGACGCGGGTTGGCGATAATCACGGCTATGCCTGCACGGTGGATGGCTTTGGCGGCGGGGATTTCGAGACCGCCGGTGCTTTCCATCACGACGAGGGCGACGTTGTGTTTTTTAAGGTATTCGATAGTATGGGCGATACCTTTTGGGTTGTTGGTTTCGGTTTTGGTTTTAGACAAAGACGAAACGGCGATGACGAAGTTTCGTTTGGCGATGTCGATACCTGCGTAATTGTATTGGGTACTCATCATAAACCTGCCTTGCATTCGGTTGTGTTGTTCGGCAACTATCCGGTTATGTCGATGGGTTGCCCGACCGCTCCCTGAGCTACTCAACGGTTGTTTACCTTGGTCGGATGCGGGCGGCGGCGGGCGGTTTGTTGCTATGATACGGAAGTTCCGATATACAAGGTATAGTTACTAACAAACAGGCCGTCTGAAATCTTTCAGACGGCCTGTTTGTCTCTTACGGTTTACACACCTTGTTTCAGGCTGGCTTCGATGAAGCCGTCCAAGTCGCCGTCCAATACGGCTTTGGTGTTGCCGACTTCGTAGCCTGTACGCAAGTCTTTGATGCGTGAGGAATCCAAAACGTATGAGCGGATTTGGCTGCCCCAACCCACATCGGACTTGCCTTCTTCCAACGCCTGCTTCTCTTCGTTGCGTTTGCGCATTTCCAATTCGTACAGTTTGGATTTCAACATTTCCATCGCGGCAGCTTTGTTGGCGTGTTGCGAACGGTCGTTTTGACACTGCACCACAATACCGGTCGGCTCGTGGGTAATACGCACGGCGGAGTCGGTTTTGTTAATGTGCTGACCACCGGCACCGGATGCACGGTAAGTGTCGATACGCAAATCGGCCGGGTTGATTTCGATTTCGATGGAGTCGTCGATTTCGGGGTAAACGAACACGGATGAGAAAGACGTGTGGCGTTTGTTGTTGGAGTCAAACGGCGAGTAGCGCACCAGGCGGTGAACGCCGGTTTCGGTACGCAGCAGGCCGTAGGCGTATTCGCCTTCCACGCGGATGGTAGCGCGGTTAATGCCTGCGATTTCGCCGTCGTCTTCTTCAAGGATTTCGATTTTGAAGCCTTTGCGCTCGGCGTAACGGCTGTACATGCGGAACAACATGCCTGCCCAGTCTTCGGCTTCGGTACCGCCCGCGCCTGCGGTGATGTCGATAAAGCAGTTGTTCGGGTCGGCAGGCTGGTTGAACATTCGTTTGAATTCGAGGTCGGCCATTTGTTTTTCCAAACCGGCCACATCTTCCTGCACGGCGGCGAAACCTTCTTCGTCATTTTCTTCGACGGCCATTTCAATCAGCATGCGGTTGTCTTCGATGCCTGTGGCGATGTTGTCGAGGGTCACCACGATGCCTTCGAGGATTTTTCGCTCTTTGCCGATTTCTTGGGCGCGTTTGGGGTCGTTCCAGAGTTCCGGGTCTTCGGAGAGGCCGACGACTTCTTCAAGGCGGTCTTTTTTGCCTTGGTAGTCCATATAGACGCGGATGTCTTC
>NZ_JBQCTZ010000247.1:0-4669 GCF_051963715.1 Neisseria sp. P0001.S005
ACAGTGGTTTGCGAGTGGACGGGCAGGTCCAAGACGGCGGTGCGCCCATACGGAGTCTCGGTATAGACGCACGCGCTTAGAAAGAGGGTGATGCTCAGGACCAATGCCTTCATGTTTCAGACGGCCTTATTTGAGCAGGTTTTTCAAGGCCAGGCGCACGCCTTCGCCGACTTCCGTGCCCTTGGGAATGCCTTTGGTGGCGGCTTTGGCTTCACGTTCGTTGTAGCCGAGGGCAAGCAGGGTGTTGATAATGTCTTGGCTTTCGTCGGCAACGGCATCAGGGGCAAACAGGCCGTCTGAAACGGTATGGGATACGAGTTTGCCGCGCAGTTCCAACACCATGCGTTCGGCGGTTTTCTTGCCAATGCCGGGGGCGGAGGAGAGGCGTTTCACGTCTTCTTCGGCGATGGCTTGCGCCAGCTCGTCGGCATTCATGGCCGATAAAATGCCCAATGCGGTTTTAGCACCGATGCCGCTGACTTTGACCAGTTGGCGGAAGGTGGCGCGTTCCTCGGCTGAGGCGAAACCAAACAGCAAATGCGCGTCTTCGCGGACGACAAGCTGGGTGTAGAGATGGACGGTTTCGCCAACGGAGGGCAGGTTGTAGAAAGTCTGCATGGAAACGTCGGCTTCATAACCGACGCCGTTGACGTCGATAACGACCTGCGGCGGATTTTTCTCAATCAATTTGCCTGTAAGCCTGCTGATCATGGTGCTCCCCTGTGATTAAAAAAGGCCGTCTGAAACCTTGCAATCGGGTTTCAGACGGCCTTGTATTGTATCAAACTTCAGCGGTAACGCGGACGAAATCAGATGGCGGATGCCAGGTTCAGATGACGGGCGCGTTCGCCTGCTTCGGCGGCACGTTCTTGGCTGCTGAACGGACCCATTTTGACAACGTATTCGTAGTTGCGTTTTTCCAGCATGACTTTGCTGTCTGACGGCAGGCTTTGTGCGGCTTGGTTCAGATAAGCCTGCGCTTCGCGTTGGGTACCGAAGGATTTCAAATCAACAAAAAATTCTTTGTTGTTTGGGGAAATAATGGTTTGAGCGGCGGTTTGGCCGGGGATGATTTGCTCAACTTTGACGTTGGCCGTGCCTTGGTTGATGAAACCCAATTGTTGGGCGGCGGCGCGGGAAACATCGATGACGCGGTTGCCGTGGAAAGGGCCGCGGTCGTTGACACGGACGATGACGCTTTTGCCGTTTTGCATATTGGTCACGCGTGCGTAGCTGGGAATAGGGAGGGTTTTGTGGGCGGCGGAGAGGGCGTTCATATTGTAACGCTCGCCGCTGGAAGTTTTACGGCCGTGGAACTGGTTGCCGTACCATGAGGCTTTGCCGGTTTGGCTGAAAGAGGAAACTTGGGTCAGCGGCGTGTAGCGTTTGCCGGCAACTTTATAACTGCGGTTGGCAGAAGGATGCAGTTTTTCGACTCGGACCACGCTGTCGGCAACAGCGGCATTGATGGAAAGGACGCCGATGGTGGCGGCGGCTAAGGAAAGGAGGGTTTTTTTGGTAAAAGTCAAAACGGGTTCCGTTCTTGAGTTGATAACGCAGCGGTTTCAGACGGCCTGCTATACGCCGCCGGCAAAACCGTTTTGCCGCCATGCTTCAAATAAAATCACAGCGACAGTATTGGAAAGATTCATGCTCCTGCTGCCGGGCATCATCGGCAGGCGGATTTTTTGTCCGGCAGGCAGGCTGTCGAGAATTTCGGCAGGCAGGCCGCGTGTTTCGGGACCAAACAACAACACGTCGCCTTCGCGGAAGGAAACTTCGTCTGGGCGGGTAGAGCCTTTGGTGGTCAGCGCGAAAATACGGCGGCCTTCAAGGGCCTTGAGGCAGTCTTCGAAATTCTCATGTACCGTCAGTTTGGCAAACTCGTGATAATCCAAACCTGCGCGTTTCATTTTGGACGAATCCAGCGGAAACCCAAGCGGCTTGACCAAGTGCAAATCGGCACCGGTATTGGCGCACAGGCGGATGATATTGCCCGTATTGGGCGGGATTTCGGGTTGGTACAAAACTATGGTAAACATATAAATCAATCACTTATAGAGTGGCATAATGCCGAAATGTTCCATGGGTGTCAAAAACTTTAAGCTATTTTTTCATTGGCGGCCGCGCCAAAGACCAACAACAAATCCGGCCTGCGCCTGATTTTTTCAGCGTTTTCGCCAATTCGTCCAAAGTCGAGCCGGTAGTAAAGACATCATCAATTAACAGAATATTACACGCCTTCGGCAATTCGGCTTTGATTTTAAATGCATTCTTGATATTTCGCCGACGTTCGTCGCTTTTCAGCGTACTTTGCGGCTCGCTATGCCGTCTGAAAACCGCGTGGCGCGGCAGCAGCGTCCAGCCGTAGCGTTTTGCCAAAATATCCGTCAACGCCTCGCTTTGGTTGAATCCGCGCTTGAGCCGCCGCTCTTTGCTCAAAGGCATGGGCAGGACAAAATCGAAGTGTTCCATCGTCAGCCAGTCCGGTGCGTTTTGGCTCATCAAATCCGCCAACGGACGGCTCATGCCCAAATCGGCCAAGTGTTTCAGCTCGCGTATCATGCTGCTGACGGGCGGTTCGTAATACAGCGAGGCCCACATTCTATCAAATGCGGGCGGCTTTTTCTGACAACTGCCGCACACTGTCCCGCCCGCGATATGGCGGAAACACAAAGGGCAGCTTTGTGCCGCGTCGATAAAATATTCCGTCAAATCGTTTGCGCAGCCTCGGCAAAGGCCGTCTGAAACGGAATCGTGGCATAATACGCAACGTCGCGCATTGAGCTGTTTCAAACTGCGCCACCAAGAAAGAACATTCATGCCACACTCCGCCAAAAAAGTTTATCTGATACACGGTTGGGCGGCGAACCGCCATGTATTCGACGATTTGATACCGCGCCTGCCTGCCGATTGGGACGTCCGCGCGCTTGATTTGCCCGGACACGGCGATGCGCCTTTTGCCGAACCGTTTGATATTGCCGCCGTTGCCGAAGCCTTCGCCGGACAAATCGACACGCCGGCACACATTCTCGGCTGGTCGCTGGGCGGACTGGTTGCCCTGTATCTGACCGCGCTTTATCCCGACAAAATCCAATCGCTCTGCCTAACGGCAAGTTTTGCCCGATTGACTGCCGACACGGATTATCCCGAAGGCTTGGCGCAACCTGCCTTGGGCAAGATGGTCGGCGCATTTCAGCAGGATTATGCCAAACATATTAAACAGTTTCTACAACTGCAACTGCTGCACACGCCGCATTCAAGCGAAATCTTAAACCGGGTGCTGCCCGATTTGGCGCGCTGCGGCACGCCTTCCGCCTTACAGGCCGCGCTTGAAGCGGTCAACCATGCCGACGCGCGTCCGCTGTTGCCGCTTATTCAAACGCCGTCACTGCTGGTGTTTGGACAGAAAGACGCCATCACGCCGCCGCGCATGGGCGAATATTTACACCGCCATTTGAGTAACAGCGAGCTGGTCCTTATCGACAAAGCCGCACACGCGCCCTTTTTAAGCCATGCCGACGAGTTTGCCGAAATTTACCGCAATTTTGTCGAAAAGGCCGTCTGAAACAGCCTTCAACCATAAAAACAGAATATTGTCGGGCAAAGCCCGCTGACACGACCTACCATGACCGAACAAGACAAACGCTGGCAGATTCACCGCCATCTCGCCCAAGACACCGACGAGCGCCTGCAGCTGGTCCGCAATGCACCCAAACGCATCATGCTGATTGGTGCCGATGCCGACATCAGCCGCAGCCTGCTGGCCGCGCGTTATCCCGATGCCGTGTTTGAAGAATACGATCCGAATGCCGAATTTTTGAAAACCGCCGCCGCCGCGCGCAAAGGCGGTTTCTGGCAGAAGCTGACCGGTAAAACCATCCCGCAGCATTGCCAAGCCCTGACCACGCCGTTGCCCGAAGCATCTGCCGATATGTTGTGGGCCAACCTCAGCCTCAGCCGCGCTGACGATATTTTACCGGTATTGAAAAACTGGGCCGCTGCTTTGAAAACCGACGGATTATTGTTTTTCACGCACTTTGGCCGTGACAGCCTGAGCGAGCTGACAGGCCGTCTGAACCATGAAGGCATCGAATGCGAAGTGCCCACGCTGATTGATATGCACGACTTGGGCGATATGCTCGCCGACAACGGCTTTTACGATCCGGTAACCGACACGGCCAAGCTTGAGTTGAGCTATAAAAAAGCCGGGACGTTTTGGCAGGACATGGAAACCTTGGGATTGTGGAACGCGTTGAAGTTCAGCAATCCGCAGGCGGCCAAGGAAGCTGTGGATAAGATTTTTGCCAACGAAGGCCGTCTGAACATCACGCTTGAAACCGTGTACGGCCATGCCGTGAAGAAATTGGTGTTGCCGCAAGGGGAGAACGTGGTGCAGTTTTTCCCGAAAAAACAGATGCAGGCCGGAAGCTGAGGCTGCTTGGGTTTGAATGCAAAAAGGCCGTCTGAAGTTTCAGACGGCCTTTTGTTTGATTCCGAATTAAGCCTGTTTGGCAGCCCATTCGGCCGGAGTGGCGGCAACGGAAATCGACAGCGCGTGCAATTCGTTGCTTTCGAGTTGCGGCTTGAGACCGTCTTTAATCAGGCGGTGGCGGGCGAGGCGGGCTTTGCCTTCAAATGAGGAGGAAACGATTACGGCGAAGAAGTG
>NZ_JBQCTZ010000248.1:0-4567 GCF_051963715.1 Neisseria sp. P0001.S005
CGTCCTCGATTACGAAGGCAAAAAACTGGTTATCCACCATATCTAAATCCGACAAAAAGGCCGTCTGAAACCCGATTGTTCAGGTTTCAGACGGCCTTTGTCTATTCACAGCATTTATTTTTTATCGTACAAACCGCGCACCACGCGACCGATCGCGGCAATGCCTTTTTCCAGCGTTTCCGCATCCTGCGCAATGCTCATACGGATACACTCGTGTGCGTGCGGATAGTCTTGCCTATCAATGCCGACAAAGAAATGCTCGCCCGGAATAATCAGCGTGCCTTCAGCCTTGAGCATTTCGTACAAGGTTTGCGACGAAACAGGCAGGTTTTCAAACCAAAGCCACAAGAAAATCGCACCTTCAGGCTTATGAATTTTCAACGGATACGCACCCAACTCACGCTTGAGCAGGGAGACCGCCGTTTGCGCCTGCTGACGGTAAAACGGCTGAATCACTTGGTCGGCCAGCTGTTTCAGACGGCCGTCATTTAACAGCGGAGCCGCAATCGCCGCGCCGAAACGGGTTGGCGACAGGTTTACAATCGCATTCAAACTGCTGACGGCTTTGACCACTTCCGGCGCAGCAACAATAATGCCGGTACGCACGCCGGGCAGGCCGATTTTAGAAAGGCTGAAGCAGAGGATAATGTTTTCGTGCCAGTTGAGCGTCACATCGCTGTAAATAATATTCGGGAACGGCATTCCGTAAGCGTTGTCGATAATCAGCGGAATCCCGTGTTCTTGCGCCAAAGCGTCCAAACGCGCCATCTCGCCGTCGGTCAGCACATTGCCGGTCGGATTAGTCGGGCGCGAACAGCAAATCGCACCGATTTTGCCCTCTTTCAATTCAGGCAGGCTCTCCAGCGTGTCAAAGTCCACGCGGTATTTGAAAAATCCCGCTTCGCCTTCGTGTTCGACATTTTCGATTTTCGGTTTTACCGAAATAAAATGCTGCCCTTCGACATGCACGTCGGCATAACCGATATATTCAGGCGCAAGCGGCAACAAAATGGCTTTTTCAGCCGTTTGGCCGTCTGAAAGATTGAATTTGCCACCGAACAGGTTGAACAAATAGAAAAACGCGTTTTGCGAACCATTAGTCAGCGCGATATTGTCCGCCGTCAGATTCCAGCCGTATTCATGGTTAAGAAACTCCGTCAAAGCCGCAATCAACGCCGCATCGCCCTGCGGATTGGAATAATTGCCGATATTCTCAACAGCGTGTTCCACCGCCAGCTTGGAAAACACATCGGCGAACACGGCATTGACTTCAGCAATCTTCGCCGGATTACCGCCGCCAAGCATATTGACGGGCTTGTCGCTTTTGAGCGCGTCGCCCAAATCGTCCATCAACTGCAAAATACCGCTGTGTTGTGTGAATTTTTCGCCGAATGCTGAAAACTGCATGAAAACTCCGTTGCTGAGTGTGTAAAAACAATAAACCGCTATTATAAGAACAAAGGCCGTCTGAAAACCAGTTATCCTGATTTTTCAGACGGCCTTTAGTTTCTCAGCTATCGATGCTGAATAACCCGATAGCCATTTTCTACGCTTTATTGTTCATGAGTAACTATCCATTGAAAGAATAAGGGAAAATCGTACTATCATCAGCATTCTTCAAATTTGGGAAGGATTTAACCAAACGAACGACCACCATAGCTGCGCTCTTCTTGAACTTGCGGAACATTTTGAGCGACTTCTTGAGTCTGATTTTGTTTTAAGGTTTCTCGCAACTCATCTCTAAAATTCGCCACTACATCGGCATTTTCAGTCAATGCTTTGGTTGTGAACGTACCATCTTTGTCGTTTTTAAAGCCTTGAATTAGAGCTTGAAGTTTGTCAGCTGCAGTTAAAGCTGATTCAGCAAAATTTACGCCTATTTCTCCAAGATTAACCTTTTTATGTTGTAACTCCCAATTTTGGCGAATATTCCTTAACTGTTCCTCAGGTATCAATAAGGACTCTTCTCCTGGTGTTAAAGCATGCCCTAAATCAGGATCATTTAACCCTATACCTTTTAATAAGGTGGAGGCAACAGAGTTGCGCTATTATCTCCTAAACCGAAGAATGGATATGTGAATTCATGTTTATTAATTTCTTTTCCTATCGCATACCCTAAATTAAATTTATCCATAACATCTTTATAATTCCCTTCAAAAACTACTTCTTGATTTTGAGATGAATTATAAAAAAATCCTTTTACTTCTTTTTCATTGTAAACATACAATTTATCAGAAGGTAAATAACCGATTGGTTTAATTTCCCCATCTTTTGATGTGGCAAGTCCATTCAATTCATGAATTACCCGATTATTAGGATCCAATACAGCAATAAAATTATGTCCAGCTATACCTCCTAAAAGAGGTAATTGTGATTTCACAATTTTATAGTTCCCAGTATTTTCCATATTTAATTCACCTTCTCCGTATCTTCTACAATTTGATATTCAATCTTCAAAGAATCCATCCCTTTTTTAGGGAAAATAACGATATGATAAATGCGTTTTGCCCGACCACTTCCCGAGCTAATACCGGCAACCTTAGTTTTAATATATCCTAAATACTCGCACATCTCTTTTTCTACTTCACAAGTCATACCCATTTGGGAAACGGTCTTTCTAATATTATCAGCACTTTTATCACCACTTAACTGAGCATAAATCATTTTGCTCAATGCTTCTTTTTCAGGTTCATTTGGAAATGTTTTAGTAATATATTCTTTAATTTTCCCATGGGGCAAATTATCATAATTAACAGTCATTTTGGGAAAGCCTAAATCACAAGCTGCCAAAAGAAGGGACAAACTCAAAAGAATAGCTAGTTTTTTCATTTTAAAACTCCTTAACTTTTTAGCAATCTAAACCATTATAATAACTATTTCTTTATAATTAATAAGTTTACATTAAATTATTCACATTCTAGCATGTATTTCGCAAACATAGATAAAATAAAACGACAAACGGCCATATTTTAAGACAATGTACAAAACTTTCCAAAAACCACTCTCTCTTCTATCATGCTTCCATAAATTTCATAAAATAGATGATTTTAAGCCTACTAATTTTTTCCAAGCATCCTTAAATACAAAAAAGAGCGTATGTAATACACTCCTAAAATTCTTCATTTTTAACAATAAAAACTGTGATCTAAAGGCACATTCTACAATTATCCTCACAATAGACAAAGGCCGTCTGAAAACCAGTTATCCTGTTTTTTTCAGACGGCCTTTAGTTTCTCAGCTATCGATGCTGAATAACCCGATAGCCATTTTCTACGCTTTTACCTGTCTTGGCACAAAGTTCATCGCCGCATCGCACGATATTGGCTCGATTGATGCGACCGACCATATCCGCATCCTGTCGTTTTTGGTCAATCAACATTGTATAAAAGAAAGATAATGCCAATCCGCCAATAACCAATGTTGCCATTGCAAGCGAAATAATCCATACCAAACGTGAAGAAATCTTCTGATTTTCTTCATTTACCTTATTCAAGTATGCATTGAATTCACGTACTTGATCAGCCATTTGGTTGCGTGCCTTTTCCATATCTCGCACATAACCTGCCACCGAATTTGACATTTCTTTCGTCACTTCCGCACGCACCATCTCCGTAATCATTTTGCGTTGATCGTAAAGTGATTTATCCAATTTATCTTCAAGATTTTGGACAATCTGATGGGTACTTTGCCTAAATTGTGTCATTACCTCGGCGGTTTCAAGCAAAAGATTATGTGCTTGCTCAAGTTCGTTATTATTCATGCGTAACTATCTATTGAAAGAATAAGGAAAAAACGTGCTATCAGCATTCTTCAAATTTGGGAAAGATTTAACCAAACGAACGACCACCATAGCTGCGCTCTTCTTGAACTTGAGGAGTATTTTGAGCAACTTCTTGAACCTGATTTTGTTTTAAGTTCTCTCGCAACTCATCTCTAAAATTCGCTACCACATCAGCATTTTCAGCCAATGCCTTGGCTGTGAACGTACCATCTTTGTCGTGTTTAAAGCCGTTTATCAAATTTTGCAATTTATCCTTTGAAGAAAGTTCGTTTACAGTGGATGATTTATTTATTTCTATTTCTTGAATTCGTTTATCAACTTCAATATTCCAATCAGGCGTACCATACCCTTTTATTGTATTTTTGTCTAAAGGATATTGTTTCTCCCTAACTGTTGTTCCATTACTATCCCCTGGCTTAGCACTAGTATTACCTTCAATTGTATAAACAATACCTTTTTCTAGATCAACATCAATAACAACCCCTGTATGATTAACCGTTCTTTTTTTATCTTTTGTTGAATTAAGAAAGAAAATTTGATCTCCTTTCTGAGGAATATAATCTTTTGCATCATGCCAATTACCTATTTTTTGATAATTAGCTTTGCTAAGCTCTGTTCCTGCAGAAAATCCACCTAACATTTTTTTTGCATTTTGTTTGCCAAACGATTCTTCCATAACATAATCAACATACATATCGCACCAATATTGGCCTTGCATGCCATAATGAGCCCCAAAAATGGTATTATCCTTACCTTTTTCGGTATAGCCATTATATTTCCTTAAAT
>NZ_JBQCTZ010000249.1:0-4558 GCF_051963715.1 Neisseria sp. P0001.S005
CAAGTGAGCTTCTTGGCCGTATTCCTGCATGCATGGGTAGGTATCCGCGATTTGTGGATGGACTACATTAAGCCTTTCGGCCTGCGTTTGTTTTTACAAGTTGCCACCATCGTTTGGTTGGTAGGCTGCTTGGTGTATTCAGTTAAAGTAATTTGGGGGTAAATATGGGTTTTCCTGTTCGCAAGTTTGATGCCGTGATTGTTGGCGGTGGTGGTGCAGGTTTACGCGCAGCCCTCCAATTGTCTAAATCCGGCCTGAATTGTGCTGTTTTGTCTAAAGTGTTTCCAACCCGTTCTCATACTGTAGCAGCTCAAGGCGGTATTTCTGCTTCATTGGGTAATGTGCAGGAAGACCGTTGGGATTGGCACATGTACGATACCGTGAAAGGTTCCGACTGGTTGGGTGATCAAGATGCGATTGAATTTATGTGTCGCGCAGCGCCTGAAGCCGTAATTGAGTTGGAACACATGGGTATGCCTTTCGACCGTGTGGAAAGCGGTAAAATCTACCAACGTCCTTTCGGCGGGCACACTGCCGAACACGGTAAACGTGCGGTAGAGCGTGCATGTGCGGTTGCTGACCGTACCGGTCATGCGATGTTGCATACTTTGTACCAACAAAACGTCCGTGCCAATACACAATTCTTTGTGGAATGGACGGCGCAAGATTTGATTCGTGATGAAAACGGCGACGTAGTCGGTGTAACCGCCATGGAAATGGAAACCGGCGAAGTTTATATTTTCCATGCTAAAGCTGTGATGTTTGCTACCGGTGGCGGTGGTCGTATTTATGCTTCTTCTACCAATGCTTATATGAATACCGGTGACGGTTTGGGTATTTGTGCCCGTGCGGGTATTCCGTTGGAAGACATGGAATTCTGGCAATTCCACCCGACTGGTGTAGCCGGTGCCGGTGTATTGATTACCGAGGGTGTACGCGGTGAGGGCGGTATTCTGCTGAATGCCGACGGCGAACGCTTTATGGAACGTTACGCTCCGACTGTAAAAGACTTGGCTTCCCGTGACGTGGTTTCCCGTGCGATGGCGATGGAAATTTACGAAGGTCGCGGTTGTGGTAAAAACAAAGACCACGTTTTGCTGAAAATCGACCATATCGGCGCAGAAAAAATTATGGAAAAACTGCCGGGTATCCGCGAGATTTCCATTCAGTTTGCCGGTATCGACCCGATTAAAGACCCGATTCCTGTTGTGCCGACTACCCACTACATGATGGGCGGTATTCCGACTAACTACCATGGCGAAGTTGTCGTTCCGCAAGGTGAAGATTACGAAGTACCTGTAAAAGGTCTGTATGCGGCAGGTGAGTGCGCTTGTGCTTCCGTACACGGTGCGAACCGCTTGGGTACTAACTCCCTGTTGGACTTGGTGGTATTCGGTAAAGCTGCCGGCGACAGCATGATTAAATTCATCAAAGAGCAAAGCGACTGGAAACCTCTGCCTGCTAATGCTGGTGAATTGACCCGCCAGCGTATCGAGCGTTTGGACAACCAAACCGATGGTGAAAACGTTGATGCATTGCGTCGCGAACTGCAACGCTCCGTACAACTGCACGCCGGTGTGTTCCGTACTGATGAGATTCTGAGCAAAGGCGTTCGAGAAATCATGGCGATTGCCGAGCGCGTGAAACGTACTGAAATCAAAGACAAGAGCAAAGTGTGGAATACCGCGCGTATCGAAGCTTTGGAATTGGATAATTTGATTGAAGTAGCGAAAGCGACTTTGGTGTCTGCCGAAGCGCGTAAAGAATCGCGCGGTGCACACGCTTCAGACGACCATCCTGAGCGCGATGACGAAAACTGGATGAAACATACCCTGTATCATTCAGATACCAATACTTTGTCTTACAAACCGGTACATACCAAGCCTTTGAGCGTGGAATACATCAAACCGGCTAAGCGCGTTTATTGATGAGTTTTCAGACGGCCTTTACCTTAAAGGCCGTCTGAAACCTAACCATACCCACATTGAACTGCTTGAATTCATAATACAAAATCATTGGGCAGTTTATGAGAAAAGGAACACTTCTCATGGAAAAAATGAGTTTTGAAATTTACCGTTACAACCCGGACGTTGATGCCAAACCTTATATGCAACGTTACGAGTTGGAATTGGAACCAACCGACGTTAAGCTTTTGGATGCTTTGGTGCGCCTGAAAGCGCAAGACGATACATTGTCTTTCCGCCGTTCTTGCCGTGAAGGTATTTGCGGTTCTGACGGTATGAACATCAACGGCAAAAACGGCTTGGCATGTCTGACTGATCTGCGCGGCCTGAAACAGCCGGTTAAAATCCGTCCTCTGCCAGGCCTACCTGTTATCCGCGACCTGATTGTGGATATGACCCAATTCTTCAAACAATATCACTCCATTAAACCTTACGTTGTCAATGATAATCCTATCGATGCGGACAAAGAGCGTCTGCAAACTCAGGAAGAGCGTAAAGAGTTGGACGGTTTGTACGAATGTATTTTGTGCGCCTGCTGTTCGACTGCCTGCCCGTCATTCTGGTGGAACCCTGATAAATTTGTTGGTCCGTCTGGCTTGCTGAATGCTTACCGTTTCATTGCGGATAGCCGTGATACTATTACTAACGAGCGTTTGGATAATCTGAACGACCCATACCGTTTGTTCCGTTGCCACACTATTATGAACTGCGTAGACGTATGTCCTAAACACTTGAATCCGACCCGAGCTATCGGTAAGATTAAAGAGATTATGTTGAAACGAGCCGTTTAAGAAATGATGGTTTTTGACGATATTGCCAAACGGAAAATCCGTTTTCAAACCCGCCGGGGATTGTTGGAATTAGACTTAATCTTCGGCAGGTTTATGGAAAAAGAATTCGAGCACCTGAGTGATCAGGAGTTGTCCGAATTTTCCGAAATCCTCGAATTTCAAGACCAAGAGTTGCTTGCCTTGATTAACGGACATTCGGCGACGGACAAGAAACACCTGATTCCCATGCTTGAAAAAATCAGACAGGCATGACGTATTATAGAGCTTGTTTGCGATGCTAATCCGAACAAGCTCTTTCCATACGGAGGCCGTCTGAAAAAAAGGACCGTGCCGCTTGGGCGGCAACGAAAGCCCCAACTTACAAAGGAGTTTAAGAATGTCTAAATCAGTCAAGCTCACCACCCCGAATCAAGAGACCTTGGAACTGCCAGTATTGGAAGCAAGTATCGGCCATGATGTGGTTGATATCCGTACTTTGACTAAAAATACAGGTCTGTTTTCCTTCGACCCCGGATTCGTGTCAACTGCAAGTTGTGAATCCAAAATCACTTATATTGATGGCGATGAAGGTCTGTTGTATTACCGTGGTTATCCTATCGAGCAGCTGGCAGAAAAATCCGATTATTTGGAAGTTTGCTATCTGTTGATTTACGGCGAACTGCCTACCCCTGAACAGAAAAAAGAATTTGATGCCACAGTCAGTCGCCATACTATGCTGCATGAGCAGTTGACTTGGTTCTTCCGCGGTTTCCGTCGCGATGCGCACCCGATGGCGATGATGGTTGGCGTGGTTGGCGCTTTGTCTGCTTTCTACCAAGACAGCTTGGATATTGCCAATCCAGAGCACCGCAAAATTGCGATTTACCGCTTAATCTCCAAAATTCCGACAATTGCGGCAATGTGTTACCGTTATTCCAACGGTCTGCCGTTCAATTATCCAAAAAATAACCTTTCCTATGCTGAAAACTTCTTGCACATGATGTTTGCGACACCATGTGAAGAATACAAACCTAATCCAGTATTGGCTCGCGCGCTCGACCGCATCTTTATCTTGCATGCCGACCACGAGCAAAACGCTTCTACTTCGACTGTGCGTTTGGCCGGCTCTTCGGGCGCAAACCCATTTGCCTGTATCGCTGCCGGTATCGCCTGTCTGTGGGGTGCTTCACACGGCGGTGCAAACGAAGCTGTGTTGAAGATGCTGGATGAAATCGGCGATGTATCTAATGTTGCCGCATACATGGAAGGTGTGAAACAACGCAAATACCGCCTGATGGGCTTCGGTCACCGCGTATACCGCAATATGGACCCACGAGCCAACATCATGCGTGAAACCTGTTATGAAGTCTTGAAAGAATTAGGCTTGGAAGACAGTCCTAAATTCAAGCTGGCGATGGAATTGGAACAAATTGCACTGAAAGATCCATTCTTTGTTGAACGCAAGCTGTATCCAAACGTCGATTTCTACTCCGGTATCGTCTTGTCCGCATTGGGCATTCCAACTGAAATGTTTACCGTTATCTTCGCATTGTCGCGCAGTGTAGGTTGGATTTCTCATTGGCATGAAATGATTAGCGATCCGGCACTGAAAATCGGTCGCCCACGTCAACTGTATACCGGTGCAGAGCGTCGCGATTACGTTCCGGTAGATAAACGTTAATAGACAATATATTAATATATTGTTGAAAAGTCGTTTGAAAAAATCGAATTGCCGTTTTCAATGAGATTGGTCGTAATTAATTAAGTTGATAGCAGGTAATTTGATTTGAAATAGGGTAGAATAAAGTGTCATTTCAGACGGCC
>NZ_JBQCTZ010000250.1:0-4550 GCF_051963715.1 Neisseria sp. P0001.S005
CCGCTGGGCAGATACAGCGAAATTACCGACAACTTGCCGAAATCGCAACGGACAAAACGGCCTTCCCTGTCAAATTCCTCAATGCCCATGCCGATTTGCACATTGTCGGGTTTGCGTTTGCTGTACACCGCCACGCCGCTGTAACCGCGCTTTTCGGCGCAATGCCAGTAGCCGTGCATACCGTGCGGATTCTTCATATCGTCTGACAGGTCGGCTTCTTGAGCTTTCAGTTCCTGCACGCAGACAATATCGGCACCGGAAGCGGCGATGTATTCATAAAAACCTTTTTTATAGGCGGAGCGGATGCCGTTGACGTTGGCAGAGATGATTTTCAACATAAGATTTGAGTAATTTTTTAAAAACGGATAATAGGATTGAGGTTTTCAGACGGCCTGCAAGTCATAAACAAATACTTTGGAATTGCGACCGTTGGCATTGTATTCCTGCCGGCGTTCAGCAGGCAGGTCATCGGCTGAGGCCGTCTGAAAGCCCCGTTCGACAAACCATTCGCCCGTATGTGTGGATAAGGCGAAAAGCGTTTTGATATTTAAGGCACGCGCTTTTTGAAACAGATGTTCCAACAGCAATTCGCCGTAGCCGCCATCGCGCGCTTCGGGCGATACTACCAAACAGGCCAATTCGCCGCAGTCCGGTTCGGTAAAGGTTTTCAACGCCACACAGCCGTAAATGTTTTGATCGTGTTCCAATACGGAAAAACTGGAAATATGGTTTTCCAAATACTCTCGGCTGCGGTGTAACAAGATGCCTTGTTCTGCCAGCGGACGGATTAAGGCAATGATGTGCGGGATGTCGTCGCTGCGTGCTTGACGGATGGAAACAAACGGCTCACGCGCAATAGATGTACCGCTGCCCTCGCGGGTAAACAGCTCGCGCAGCAGGCTGCCGTCTTCACGGCCGTTGAGAATCTGCACCCGCGATACGCCGTTTTCCAACGCGCCTACCGCCGCATGCAGCAAATCGGCCGGCGCATCGGGATTGTCGTGTATCAGTTCCTGCACTTCGCCGACAGACAAAGTATTGGCTAACGAGCCGTCGGCACGGCGGATACCGGCTTCTTCGGTCAAGAAAACCAGTTTCTCCGCCTGCAAAGCCATGGCCACTTCCTGAGCGGTTTCGCACATACTCAGATTGAAGGTTTTACCGCTGTACGAATGTCCCAAAGGACTGATAAGCACCACCGCGCCGCCATCCAAACGCAAACGGATTTCTTCCGCGTCGATTTTGCGGACGGTACCGGTATAGCCCATGTCCACACCGTCGATAACGCCCAACGGACGGGCGGTAATAAAGTTGCCACACGCGATAACCGGCGGCTTACTCCGTTGCGGTGCGGATACGCTGCTGAACAAGGCAGCTTCGACATCGCTGCGAATAATCCCCGCCACCTGCTTCACTTCCATCAAAGTCGCTTCATCGGTAATCCGTCGGCTGCCGCTGTATTTCGGAACAAAATTCCGACCCGAAGCCAATTTGTCGAGCAAATGCCGCGAACCGTGCACCAAGACCAAACGCAAGCCCAAGCTGGCCAACAGATTCAAATCTGTGGCCAAACGAATCAAGGTTTCGCCTTCCAACAGGCTGTCGGTCACACCGACCACCATGGTTTTGCCGCGCAAATATTGGATATAGGGCGCGGCCTCACGAAAGCTGGCGACAAAATGGGCGATGGCACTCATAGCAGGGCAAGATAAAAGAGTTGCATAATCAAAACCGTCAGCGCAATCAGCGATGCCAAAGTCCAGTTGAAACCGTCCTTGCGCGTTTTGACCGCCGCCTGCTCTTCCGCCTTAGGCTCTTCCTTGAGTGCACTATTGAGCAAATCGGAAATTTCTTTGCGCGAGAGTTTGGAATGTTTGAGGATTTGCGCGCCGATGTTATGCACGAGGCGCACATCCGTTACCGCCACAGGCAGATGGGCCGGATCGGCCGGCAGGTTGCCCGACAGATAATCCTTGGCCTTAAACATCCCCGAACAACGCGTGCAGACCACGAAACCCTGCGCCACGTTCAACTGAGCATCTTTCACCCAATGCGGTGTTTTACAATGAGGACAAGAACAAGCAGGCATGAGTATTTTCCGTAAGTGTATTGAATCAAAAATATATTTTAGCCAATGTTTCAGGCCGTCTGAAAACTGTTTCAGACGACCTGAGCATGATGTTATGGTTTAAACCGCGCCGTAACGTTCGCGATAGGCTTTGACCGGCTCGAAAAAGCCTCCAAATTCGGCATTGTTTTGCAAGAGCGTGAACAAATCGTTCAAATTGGCAATCGAAACCACCGGCAGGCCGTATTGTTTTTCGACTTCCTGCACCGCCGACAATTCGCCCGTGCCTTTTTCCATGCGGTCGAGCGCAATGGCCACTGCGGCAGGCGTTGCGCCTTCGGCCTCAATCAGTTTGACTGACTCGCGCACGGATGTACCGGCGGAAATCACATCATCGATAATCAGCACGCGGCCTTTCAAAGGCGCACCCACTAACACACCGCCCTCGCCGTGGTCTTTGGCTTCTTTGCGGTTGTAGGCAAAAGGCACGTTCACGCCTTTTTCCGCCAACATCATCGCTGTTGCCGCCGCCAAAATAATGCCTTTATAGGCTGGGCCGAACAGCATATCGAACTTCACGCCGCTGGCAATAATGGCCTCGGCGTAAAACTTCGCCAGCTGCAAAGTCGATGCGCCGTCATTGAACAAACCGGCATTGAAAAAATAAGGCGACTGACGGCCGGCCTTGGTCGTAAATTCGCCGAATTTCAACACGTTTTGTGCCAAAGCGAATTTGAGGAAGTCTTGACGGAAATCGGACATTTGGGTTCTCCCGAAAGATGTTGATTTATCAAAGAAACGATTATAAAGGATTCATGCGGAAAAATCAGGCCGTCTGAAAACAGGTTCAACCCCGCTTTAAACCGACTTGCCCTATTCCCTTTCAAACCGACAAGGCGGCATTGCCGTCTTATCCCTGCAATCAAAAAGGATTATTCCCGATGATACGGATGGTTGTGCAAAATCGAAACGGCGCGATAAAGCTGCTCGGTCAATAAAACGCGCACCATGCCGTGCGCCAAGGTCAGGCTGGAAAGGCGCATCATCATGTTTGCCTGCTGTTTCAATCGGTCGGTCATGCCGTCTGCGCCGCCGATAATAAAGCAGACGTGTTCGCCGTTTTGCTGCCAGCTTTTCAAATGTTGCGCCAATTCGACCGAAGTCGGCGCTTTGCCGCGCTCGTCCAATACCACCAAAAACGCGCCCTGCGGTATAGCTTCCAACAGGCGTTTTTCTTCAGCCGTCATACCCTGAGCCGCATTCACACCCGCGCCGCGTTTCTCTGGCTTGATTTCTTTCAGCGCATAATTGACATCGCGCCCGAAGCGTTTGGCGTACTCGCTGACGGCTTCATCCACCCAACGCGGCATTTTCGTGCCGACAGCCAAGACGGTGATATTCATGGAGTATCCTTTTGTTATCGAATTGTCGGTTGGGGATTATGGTCAAGCAAGTTCTTAACCTTTTCAAACCATGAGCCAATACCCACCTCAACCGACTGAAAATAAAAGGCCGTCTGAAAGCCGAATGTATCCCGTTCGGCTGTTTCAGACGGCCTTTCAATGATTAGCAGTGAACCAGTGTACCTTCGTTTTCGCCGGTTACCACGCGTTTGAGCGAGCCTTCTTTAGCAATGCCGAATACCACGATATTGAGCTTGCGTTCTCGGCAGAGGGCGAAAGCGGTGGCATCCATCACTTTGAGGTTTTTCAACAAGGCTTCGTCAAAAGTAATGGTTTCGTAGCGTGTTGCAGATGGATCTTTTTTCGGATCTGCGGTGTACACGCCGTCAACGTTGGTGGCTTTGAGCATCACGTCGCAGTTCATTTCCGCACCGCGCAATGCGGCGGCAGTATCGGTCGTGAAGAATGGGTTACCGGTACCGGCGGCAAAAATCACGACTTTGCCTTCTTCCAAATATTGAATGGCTTTAGGACGGGCGTAAGTTTCAGCGATTTGCTGCATAGACAGTGCGGATTGTACGCGCGCTTTGATGCCCAAAGTTTCAAATGCGTCTTTAAGTGCCAACGCGTTCATTACAGTTGCCATCATGCCCATGTAGTCGGCAGTGGCGCGGTCCATGCTGCCTGCTTGTGCAGATACGCCGCGGAAAATGTTACCGCCGCCGACAACGATACCGACTTGCACGCCCATTTTAACGACTTCGGCAATTTCGCCGACAGTTTGAACGATGGTATCGTGATTGATACCGAACGGATCAGAACCCATCAGGGATTCGCCGGAGAGTTTCAGTAATACGCGTTTGTATTTGATTTGCTGTGTCATGGGATACCTTGCTTTCTTGAATGTCGTCGGTCGGAGTTTGGGCCGTCTGAATTTCAAACGGTCGGATTACAATGATATGGTGTGTCGTTCTATTATTGTTTTGTTTTCAGACGGCCTGAATATTCGGTCGTCTTAAAATAGGTACCGTAAACGGTTTTCTCAAAAAAAAGCACCCTGATTCGTTTGGAATCTAGGT
>NZ_JBQCTZ010000251.1:0-4482 GCF_051963715.1 Neisseria sp. P0001.S005
GAAAACAAAAGTTTTCAGACGGCATCTAGCTTTATAATCCGATACAAGTTATCATTTCGATTTACTTTATTTCCGACTACGGAGAAACTCTATGTTACGTTTGACCGCTTTAGCCGTATGCTGCACCCTCGCTTTGGGTGCGTGTTCACCAAAAGATTCTGCTTCCAATCAGGCACAAACTGCTTCCGCTTCTGCCGCCCAAACCGAAGGCGCAAGCCTGACGGTGAAAACCACGCGCGGTGAGGCAACAGTGCCGCAAAATCCGGAGCGTATCGCCGTTTACGATTTGGGCATGCTCGACACTTTAAACAAACTGGGCGTGAAAACCGGTTTGTCCGTCGACAAAAACCGCCTGCCCTACTTGGACGAATATTTCAAAACCACGAAACCTGCCGGCACGCTGTTTGAGCCTGACTACGAGGCCTTAAACGCTTACAAACCGCAGCTCATCATCATCGGCAGCCGTGCAGCCAAAGCATTTGACAAGTTGAACGCCATTGCGCCGACCATCGAGATGACTGCCGAAACCGCCAATCTGAAAGAAAGCTCAAAAGAGCGCATCGACGCGCTGGGGCAAATCTTTGGCAAACAGGCGGAAGCGGACAAGCTGAAAGCGGAAATCGATGCTTCGTTTGAAGCGGCGAAAACCGCTGCGCAAGGCAAAGGCAAAGGTTTGGTGGTATTAGTCAACGGCGGTAAGATGTCGGCTTTCGGCCCTTCTTCCCGTTTGGGAGGTTGGTTGCATAAAGATATCGGCGTTCCCGCTGTTGATGAATCGATTAAAGAAGGCAGCCACGGCCAGCCTATCAGCTTTGAATACCTGAAAGAGAAAAACCCTGATTGGCTGTTTGTTTTGGACCGCGGCGCGGCCATCGGTGAAGAAGGTCAGGCTGCTAAAGATGTTTTGAACAATCCTTTGGTTGCCGAAACAACTGCATGGAAAAAAGGCCAAGTCGTGTACCTCGTGCCGGAAACCTATCTGGCGGCCGGCGGCGCACAAGAATTGCTGAACGCTTCCAAACAGGTCAGCGATGCGTTTAATGCGGCCAAGTAATTCAGCGCGGACATAGCCGCCCGCTTCTTTCAGACGGCCTAAAGGGTTTGATGATTCACAGGGTCAAGCTGCTTGATCTGAAGTCATTGGATTTAGGCCGTCTGAAAATACATGGTGCAAATGGACAATTTTTGCCTGTTTGCATCTGTTTTTATGATGGGCAAACCTGCCTTTTTTGCCAAATACCTTAACCCTTCTTTCAGACGGCCTTATTTTTTCCGAACCATTTTATGTTTCATAAACCTTCATTTTTAAATGCGGTCAACGGTGTGGCGCTGCTGATATTGTTTGCCGTCAGCCTGTCGGTCGGCGTGGCCGACTTCAAATGGTCCGCCCTGTTTTCGCTATCCGACAGCCAGCAAGTCATGTTCATCAGCCGCCTGCCGCGCACGTTTGCGATTGTGCTGACGGGTGCATCGATGGCGGTGGCCGGCATGATTATGCAGATTTTGATGCGCAACCGTTTTGTCGAACCGTCGATGGTGGGCGCAAGCCAAAGCGCGGCTTTGGGTTTGCTGCTGATGACCCTGCTGCTTCCGGCCGCGCCACTGCTGGCAAAAATGTCGGTTGCCGCCGTTGCCGCGCTGATCGGGATGTTGGTCTTTATGCTGCTGATCCGCCGCCTGCCGCCGACCGCGCAACTGATGGTGCCTTTGGTCGGGATTATTTTCGGCGGTGTGATTGAGGCGGTGGCCACCTTTATCGCGTATGAAAACGAAATGCTGCAAATGCTAGGCGTGTGGCAACAGGGCGATTTTTCCGGCGTGTTGCTCGGACGGTATGAATTGTTGTGGGCAACGGGGATTTTGGCTTTGTTTGCCTATTTGATTGCCGACCAGCTGACGATTTTGGGTTTGGGCGAAACGGTGAGCGTAAATTTGGGGCTGAACCGGACGGCGATTCTGTGGTCGGGGTTGATTATTGTGGCGCTGATTACGTCTTTGGTGGTCGTGACGGTCGGCAATATTCCGTTTATCGGCCTAGTCGTGCCGAACATCATCAGCCGCCTGATGGGCGACAAGCTGCGCCAAAGCCTGCCTGCGGTAGCCTTGCTGGGCGCGTCTTTGGTGTTGCTGTGCGATATTGTCGGACGCGTGATTGTGTTTCCGTTTGAAATTCCGGTCTCTACGGTTTTTGGCGTGATGGGGACGGCTTTGTTTTTATGGCTTTTATTAAGGAAACCTGCTCATGCCGTCTGAAAAAAATATCGGTTTTATGGCAGGAAGCAGCCGTCCCTTGTGGGTCGCCTTTGCGCTGTTGCTGGTTTCCTGCGTTCTGTTTATGACGCTCAACGTCAAAGGCGATTGGGACTTTGTCTTGCATCTGCGTCTGACCAAGCTTGCCGCGCTGCTCATGGTTGCCTATGCGGTCGGCGTGTCCACGCAACTCTTCCAAACGCTGACCAACAATCCGATTCTGACCCCTTCGATTTTGGGTTTCGATTCGCTGTATGTGTTTTTGCAGACCTTGCTGGTGTTTACGCTCGGCGGCGTGGGCTATGCTTCCCTGCCGTTGACGGGCAAATTCGGCTTTGAACTGGTCGTCATGATGGGCGGCTCGCTGCTGTTGTTCTACACGCTCATCAAACAGGGCGGACGCGATTTGTCGCGCATGATTTTAATCGGCGTGATTTTCGGGATTTTGTTCCGCAGCCTGTCATCGCTGCTTTCGCGCATGATTGATCCCGAAGAATTTACCGCCGCGCAGGCGAATATGTTTGCCACCTTCAATACTGTCCATTCAGAATTGTTGGGCATCGGCGCAATCGTGTTGCTCATCAGCGCCGCCGTGATCTGGCGCGAACGCCATCGCCTCGATGTTTACCTACTCGGCCGCAATCAAGCCGTCAATTTGGGCATCAACTACACGCGCAACACCTTATGGCTGCTGTTGTGGATCGCCGCGCTGGTTGCGACCGCCACTGCCGTTGTCGGCCCAGTGAGCTTTTTCGGCCTGCTGGTTGCCGCGCTGGCCAACCATTTTTCCCCGTCGGTAAAACATTCCGTCCGCCTGCCCATGACTTTTTGTGTCGGCGGCATCCTGTTGGTCGGCGGGCAAACCATCTTCGAACACTTCCTCGGCATGCAGGCTGTATTGAGCGTGGTCGTCGAATTTGCAGGCGGATTGGTATTTTTATATTTGGTGTTGAAAAAGAAATAAATTAAACGTGCCCAACCGCTCGCAAAAATAAACTCAGGCCGTCTGAAACCTTCAGACGGCCTAAGCAAACCCATAAAGGACAACCCTCATGACACAAGAACGCCTCCCTTCATTCTTCGATAATGCCCCGACCATTACCGTCCAAGACGCATTGGCCGACTTCCTCGGCGCAGCCGAAAACGGCACCCTCACTTACCGCTACGCCGATGCCGTGCGCCTGTGCGGCCACTCCTGCCCGACTGTCGCCGGTGCCTACCTGATGGTGGTCAAAGGCCTGAAAGCCCTTTACGGCGTAGAGCTGCCGCAACGCGGCGACATCGAAGCCTTTATGCAGGGCGAGCGTGACGAAGGCACGACCGGCGTGACCGCTTCCGTCGTCCAACTCCTTACCGGTGCGGCACCTGAAACCGGCTTTGGCGGCGTAGGCCCAGCCGGGCGCTTTGCCCGCCGCCACCTCTTGTCCTTTGGTGCAGGCGAAATCAACGGCACACTCGCGCTCCGCCGCCGCGATACCGGCAAAACCGTTGCCGTCAGCCTCAACGCCGCGCTCCAACCCTTTGCGCCGCAAATGCGCGACATCATGCCCAAAGCCGTCAGTGGCAGCGCAAGTGCCGACGAACTCAAACAATTCGGCGAGCTTTGGCAAGAACGCGTTCGCGCCTTCCTGATTGACCAAGCCGACAATCCCGAATTTGTCACCGTCAGTGAAATCTAAAAACACCATACAGGAATAAAATTCAGACGGCCTCATGCTGAAAGGCTGTCTGAAACCCCAACTTCCCATTTTCGGACCCGCCTATGATTACCATCCGCAACGTCAGCCACACCATCGGCAGCAACCCCATCCTCAACGACGTCAGCCTCGACATTCCCGAAGGCGGCATTACCGCGCTGATCGGCCCGAACGGCGCAGGCAAGTCCACCCTCCTCTCCTTTATGGCGCGCCTGCAGCCCTTGATACACGGCAACATCAGCTACGCAGGCAAAGACATCAAAACCACCCCCACCGCCGAACTCGCCCGCACGCTCTCCATCCTCACCCAAGAAAACAGCATCATGAGCCGCATTACCGTGCGCGACCTGCTCATGTTCGGCCGTTATCCCTACCACCAAGGCAGGCCGTCTGAAAACGACAAAACCATCGTCGAAGAAGCGCTTGCCGAGTTCCACCTGCAAGACTTTGCCGACCGTTACCTGACCGAGCTTTCCGGCGGCCAACGCCAACGCGCCATGATTGCCATGGTATTCTGCCAGCGCACCGACTACGT
>NZ_JBQCTZ010000252.1:0-4344 GCF_051963715.1 Neisseria sp. P0001.S005
CGTCTGAACATTTGCGATATAGCTTAACCGCGCTCTGCCAATGCTTTTTCTGCGATTTCAAAATCGGAGAAATGGTGCTTCACGCCTTGTACATCCTGATAGTTTTCATGCCCTTTACCGGCAATCAGAATGATGTCGTTCGTGGCGGCGCGTTCGACTGCGTAACGGATAGCAGCGGCGCGGTCGGCTTCGACGTATTCGGGCGCGGGAACGGCAGGCAGGATGTCGTTGATGATGTCTTGCGGATTTTCCAAACGCGGGTTATCGCTGGTAACCACCACTTTATCGGCACCCTGCACGGCTGCTGCACCCATCAATGGGCGTTTACCGCGATCGCGGTTGCCGCCGCAGCCGAATACACACCACAAAGCCGCACCCTGCGGTTTGATTTCTTGCAAAGTGGAGAGTGCTTTTTCCAGTGCATCGGGCGTGTGGGCATAATCGACAACGACCAAAGGTTTGCCGCTGTTCATAATGCAATCCATGCGGCCTGAAGCGGGACGGATTTTTGCCAGTACTTCCAAAACGTTATTGAGTGGATAACCGTTGGCACACAGCAAGGCAACACAGGCGGCGAGGTTTTGCGCGTTGAACCGTCCGAGCAGGCGCGTGCGGCAACGGCCTTCACCCCACGGGGTTTGGAATACGGCTTCCATGCCATCTGAAGAAGCGGTGAAATGAACAATACGGATGTCGGCGTGTTCGCTGAAGCCGTAGCCGTAAACGGCCAAATCAGGGCAGTCTTTTTTCAGACGACCTATGAGTTCTGTGCCGTATTCGTCGTCTACGTTGATGACGGCGTGTTTCAAGCCGTGCCAGTAAAACAGGCGCGACTTGATGGCACCGTAGGCTTCCATCGTGCCGTGGTAGTCGAGGTGGTCGCGTGTGAGATTGGTGAAGATTGCGCTGCGGAATGGCACGCCGTTGACGCGCGATTGGTCAAGGCCGTGGCTGGAAACTTCCATCGCGGCGGCTGTTGCGCCTTGCTGGCGGAAGCGGTAGAGCAGGGTTTGGACATCGACAGGGGCAGGCGTGGTATGCGTGGTCTCTTCCAATGCGCCCCAAAAGCCGTTGCCGACTGTACCGATAATAGTGGTTTTTTCGCCCAATAAATCAGCAGCTTGGGCCAGCCATTGTGTGATAGAGGTTTTGCCGTTGGTGCCGGTTACGCCCCAGACTTTGAGGCCATCTGAAACATTGCCGTAAACCTGTGCCGCCAACATACCGGCGCGATGTTTCAGATCTTTAATGCCTTGATTGGGAACCTTCCATTCAGGATTCCATGTAAATTTGCCGTCATCATCCCAAAAAACAAAGGTTGCACCGTTGGCGATGGCGGCAGGAATATAGCTGCGGCCGTCTGTATATTCGCCCTGACAGGCAACGAAAATGTCACCCTGTTTAATTTGTCGGCTGTCTGAATGCAACAAACGCCCTGCTGCGTTTTCACACAGCAGAGGCGGAAAGTTGGTTTCAGCCAAGGGGGTTAACTTGCTGAACATAAACAATATCTCTTTGATTGTTTGGATTATGACGGTACTTTGACAGTAGCGGTATTACTTAAAGGCTTGGTTGGGGAAACACCCAAGATGTTCAAGCTTCCGCTCATGACTTCTTTGAATACAGGACCGGCAACCACGCCGCCGTAATAGCCGTTGGCAGTCGGCTCGTCGATGGTAACAGCCACAATCACGCGTGGATTTTTAGCCGGAGCAAAACCGATGAACGTACCGACGTGTTTGTTGTCCACATAGCGGCCATTGACCAGTTTACGCGCCGTACCGGTTTTCGCACCTACGTCGAAACCATCTACCGCACCGGCAGTACCGGTACCGCCGGCTTCAGTAACGGAAACCATCAACTCGCGCACTTTTTTCGCAGTAGAGGCTTTGATGACACGCTTGCCTTTAGGCGCAACCGCCTGTTTTTCAAAGCTGACCGGCAACAACTCGCCGTCATGGGTCAAGACAGTATAGGCACGCGCCAATTGCAACAGGCTTAATTGCAGGCCATAACCGAAAGACATGGTTGCCTGTTCGATTTTTTGCCATCTGCGCCAGCTTCTCAACAAACCTGCAGTCTCGCCAGGAAAGCCTGAATGCATACGCACGCCCACACCTAAATCGTGATAGAAATCGTACATTTCTTTAGGCGTAAACATGGCAGAAAGTTTACTGGTACCGACGTTGGAAGATTTTTGCATAATGCCGCGCACATCCAAAGTAGGATAAACGTGGGTATCTTGTACGGTAGCCGGACCGATTTTGTAAGGCAGGGTGTTGAACGTATCGGTTGCATCCACTTTGCCTGAATCCAATGCTTTGGCAATGGTAAAAGGCTTCATGGCAGAACCAGGTTCAATCATATCGGTTACGGCGCGGTTGCGGCGCTGTTCGCTATTGGCCTGACCCGGTTGATTCGGATCGTAAGCCGGGCTGTTGACCAAAGCCAAAATCTCGCCGGTTTGCGCATCCAATATCACAACCGCACCCGCTTTGGCTTTGTGATAAGCCACAGCCTTGTTCAACTCGTCATAAGCCAGCGTTTGAATACGCTGATCCAAAGACAAAATCATGTCTTGGCCGTTTTTAGGCACGCTGTTGCGTGGAGAGTCGAGACTGTCAACGATATTGCCTTTATTATCGCGCAATACGACTTTCGCACCATCCTCACCGCGCAGGCTGTCTTCACGGGAAAGCTCCAAGCCCTCCTGACCTTTGCCGTCGATATTGGTAAAACCGATAACGTGCGCAAACAGATTGCCCATCGGGTAATGGCGTTTCAATTCTTTTTGGAATGCGATGCCTTTAATGCCCAATGCTTTGATTTCTTCTGCTTTCTCGTAGCTGAGTTGACGTTTCAGATAGATAAAGCCTTTGTCTTTTTTAGACAATTTATTTTTCAAAACTTCAACAGGCACATCGGCAATGGCCGACAGTTTTTCTAATTGTTCTGCAGTCGGCATTTCTTCCATACCGGAAGGCATGGCATACAATGATTCGGTAGGCGCACTCAAAGCCAATGTGGCGCCATTGCGGTCAGTAATCATACCGCGTGATGCCGGCAGCGGAAGCGTACGCACAAAACGTTGGTCGCCCTGATTTTTCAAAAACTCATGCTGACTGGTTTGCAGATAAACCCCGCGTACCAACAGACCGGTAAATGCCAGCGCAACAGCGCTCAGCACCAAACCGATTCGCCCGTTACTTGTCAGCGGCTTTTTCGTTTTTGTTGTTCCAGACAGCATTTGAGGTTTATATTCGTTCTTAATTAACATGTTGAACTTCTCATGACTTAGCTGCTCAGTGAGCCATCAAATCCCGTAAATCTTGCACTAATGCAAGGCTCTATATTCTTATTTTTTGCGTTCCAGCATAGCCGTATTATGCGCACCCGGTGGAAGCAGATGTTGCTTTTCGGCCGCCACTTTAATCAGTTTGTGGTTTGCCAATCTTGCTTGCTCCAATTTCAAGCGTGCGTAATCCTGTTCCAACTGAATTTCCCGTTTTTGTGCCTTATCCAACTCGATAAAATGCAAACGGGACTGGTTTTGCTTAAATACTACGGCAAAGGCTGAGACCGTCACCAAAACCAGCAATAAAATATTCAACTTACCCATCTCAAACTTTCAGACGGCCTGTCAACAGGACTATCTCTTACGACAGCGTTCAGACGCCATCCCCTACTCAATAACCGAAAATTCGCCACTGCTTCGTTCCGCCACACGCAAAACTGCACTGCGCGCACGCGGATTGGCTTCAGTCTCGGTCGAACCCGGTTTGATTGCTTTGCCTACAGCCTTCAAAGGCGGCTGAGGTAAATCCGCTTCCTTAACCACCGCCCAACGGGGCAATGGCGCATGTTGCGAATATTTTTTTATAAACTGCTTCACAATTCTGTCTTCCAGCGAATGGAACGCAATGACAGCCAAACGTCCACCCTCTTTCAGACGGCCTGCAACTTGCGGCAAAACTGCCTCTACCTCTTCGAGCTCGCGGTTAATAAAGATGCGAACTGCTTGGAAGGTGCGCGTTGCAGGGTCTTGTCCGCGCTCACGAGTACGGACGTTTTGCGCCACAAGCTGCGCCAGCTTGCGGGTTGTATCGATGGGACTCTCCTCGCGTTGCGCAACAATGGCGCGCGCAATCTGGCGACTAAACCGCTCTTCACCATAATTCTTAATTACCTCGTGTAAATTCTGTTCGGATGAGGTTGCAATCCATTCTGCCGCAGACATCCCGCGAGTCGGATCCATCCGCATATCCAGCGGCGCATCAAAGCGGAAACTGAATCCGCGGCTGCCATCGTCAATTTGCGGCGACGAAATCCCCAAATCAAAAAGCG
>NZ_JBQCTZ010000253.1:0-4339 GCF_051963715.1 Neisseria sp. P0001.S005
CAATCATGGCTTGGGCGGTTTGCTGAAAGAAGGTGCTCATGGAAATCCCCTAAATGGCTTAGTAGGAATTTAGGGGAATTTTGCAAAGGTCTCGGCCCATTGACGCATGAGAGACTGTTACGCATTACTGCTTCAATTGAGGCAGAATTTTTTAGTCACATCAAAAGATTTAGTGCTGTAACGATTTTGCACGATTCCCCGAACATTCATCATACTTTTTCTTAAAAACTGAAAGTGCCATGATACAAAGGCCGTCTGAAAAATCCTTCAGACGGCCTTTATTCTCAAATTTCCGCCGGCGGCTGCGGTGTATCCTCATCTTCCTGCTGCGTTTTGGCCTTGGCAAAACGGCTGAACCAAATGCCGGCTTCGTAGAGCAGAATCAGCGGAACAGCAAGCAGGGTTTGAGAAATTACGTCAGGCGGCGTGATGATTGCAGCCACGATAAACGCACCGACAATCACATACGGACGCGCATTCTTAAGCTGTGCAGTCGAAACAATGCCCATTTTGGCAAGCAACACCACAACGACGGGAACTTCAAACGTCGTACCGAATGCAACAAACATGCCCAAAATAAAGGACAGGTATTTGTCGATATCGGTCGCCATATTGACACCGACAGGGGTTACACCGGCCAAGAATTTGAAAATAACGGGAAACACCAGGAAATAGGCAAACGCCATACCGACAAAGAAAAGCGTTACGCTGGACAACACCAGCGGCGTAATCAAACGTTTTTCGTTTTGGTATAAGGCAGGAGCGACAAACGCCCAGACTTGATACAGCGTATGCGGCAACGACAGCAGAAACGCCGCCATCAAAGTAACCTTGACCGGCACAAAAAACGGCGCGATCACATCGGTCGCAATCATGCTGGTATCTTTAGGCAGATTGGCCATCAATGGTTCGGCAACAAAGGTATAGAGCTGCTGGGCAAACGGCATCATGCCCAAAAAGCAGACGACGATACCGATGACGATCCACATCATGCGGCGGCGCAGCTCGAGAAGATGCTCGATAAGCGGTTGGACGGGTTGTTCGTGTTGAGGTTCGGACACCGGTTGACTCACTTTTTACTTACGGACGCGCAGTTTGGGCTTGGCGTGGAATTTCGGGCGCATATCGCGTTTGCGGCTCATCGCCTGCTTACGCAAAGAAGTCGTATGCAGCGGAGGAACATCGGCAACAGGAGATTCGATATAGCTTACTTCTACCACAGGGGCAGGTGAAACCGAAGCCGTCAAATACTCACGCCAAGCGCGGTCTTGCTCGGACTCGGCATTTTCGGCCTCGACAGGCTCTTGAGTTTGCGCTGCTTCACCCTCTTCAGGAATTTGGGCCGCACTTTCATTTTCAGTGCTGCTTGAAGCCAAATCAGGCAGAGGATTACCGAACTCGTCCACGCCAAAATCAGCTGGAGTTTTTTGTTCAGGCAGGCGCTCCCAAGGCTTGAGGCCGTCTGAAATATCGCTCAGGTTTTTTTGTGCATCGTTGCCCAAGTCTTTGATACCGTCGCGAAACTCAGATGCAGCGGTTTCAAATTCCTGCTTCACCTTGCGCAATTCATCCAACTCAGCCTGAGTGTTGAGCTCCTGCTTAACGTTATTGACGAATCCTTGCAATTTGCCGACCAAACGCCCGGCCGTGCGCGCAGCTTGCGGCAGACGTTCGGGACCAAGCACTATCAGGGCGACAACACCGACCAGCAGCAGCTCGCCCAAACCGAAATCAAACATGGATTATGCTTTGTCTTCGTCTTTTTTGTGTTCGATGACTTCGTCTTTTTTGGCATCTTTGCCGTCTGTACCTTCATTCAGGCCTTGTTTGAAGTCATGCACTGCACCGCCGAGGTCTTTGCCGACGTTGCGCAATTTTTTGGTACCGAATACCAAAACGACGATAATCAGTACGATAATCCAGTGCCAAAGAGAGAAGCTACCCATGATAAATCCTTGAATTTGTTTAATTTAAAAAGAGATAATAATTATGCGGGCGTACCCATGATATGGATATGCAGGTGAAAGACTTCCTGTCCACCGCCTTTACCTGTGTTGATCAGGGTTTTAAAACCGTCGGTCAAACCTGCCTCATGGGCGATTTGAGGGACTTTCAACATCATTTTGCCCAATAGGGTTTGATGTTCGGCGGTTGCGTGTGCCAGTGAATCGAAGTGTACTTTCGGAATAAGCAACAGATGTACCGGCGCGGCAGGACGGATGTCTTTGAAACAAAGCATCTCGTCGTCTTCGTAAACGGTTTGTGCCGGAATATCTTTGGTTGTGATTTTGCAGAAAATACAATTATCCATAATGGCTCCAATGGCCGTCTGAAAACGGGCGTAACGGGTTTCAACCAAAAAAGGGAAATCGTTTTACCCCAAAAGACGGATTCTGAAACAGGTCAAATACGAGATTGTAATATAAATTCAAGATTCTTTGCGAGAAGCTTTTTCCACTAATCCCGACAAACCTTGACGGCGCGCAAGCTCGTTTACCACATCTTCGGCGCGCAATCCGTGATGCGCCAATAAAACCATGGTGTGAAACCACAAATCCGCCACTTCGTAAACCAAATGTTCACCACCGCCATCTTTAGAAGCCATCAAGGTTTCACCCGCTTCCTCGATGACTTTTTTCAAAATCTTGTCTTCGCCTTTGTGCAACAGTTGGGCAACATAAGAAGCATCGGGATCGCCGCCTTTGCGCGAATCGATGACGTTTTGAATTTGGGTAAGGATAGTATCGGTCATGGTCGGTTTCTCTTAATTTTCTTTCAGACGGCCTTTAAGGATGTTTATGTCCGTAAATCGCCTCTTCGTCTTTCAACACGGCATCGACTGCCTGCCATGCGCCCTCTTGCCAAACTTTGTAAAAACAGCTTTCGCGCCCAGTATGACAAGCAATACCGCCGTTTTGTTCAATCAGCATGACCACTGCGTCTCCATCGCAATCCAGGCGCAATTCATGTACTTTTTGCGTATGTCCGGACTCTTCGCCCTTCATCCATTGTTTTTGGCGGGAACGGCTGTAATAGTGGGCAAACCCGGTTTCTACAGTTTTTTGCAGGGCTTCGGCGTTCATCCAGGCAACCATCAGCACACGGTGTGTCTGCCAATCTTGGGCAATCGCACAAACCAAACCTTTTTCATCAAATTTTACGGCATTCATCAGCGTTTCGTTTATATTCGACATGTGCGTCTTTCTTCCATATTTTTCAGATGGCCTTTGGGTAGCAATCACAAACGCACTTCGATTCCTGCTTCACGCATGGCTAGTTTCGCTTCGCGGATACTCGCTTCGCCAAAGTGGAAAATACTGGCGGCCAATACCGCATCTGCCTTTCCTTCTTTAATGCCGTCCACTAAATGTTGGACCGAACCGACGCCGCCGGAAGCAATGACCGGAATATCGACCGCTTCGCTGACCGCGCGTGTCAGGGGCAGGTTGAAACCTTGCTTGGTACCGTCCCGGTCCATACTGGTCAGCAAAATCTCGCCCGCACCGCGTCGCTGCATTTCGACAGCCCATTCCACCGCGTCCAAACCGGTCGGATTACGTCCGCCGTGGGTAAAGATTTCCCAACGGGTGTTTTCAGGGTTGACCGCTTTGGCATCCACGGCAACAACAATCGCTTGCGAACCAAAAAAACCGGCCGCTTCGTTTACCAAATCAGGATTGGTTACAGCGGCCGTATTGATGCTGGCCTTATCGGCACCGGCATTAAGCAAACGACGGATATCGGCAACTGTGCGTACGCCGCCGCCGACCGTCAATGGAATAAAAACTTGTGATGCGACTGCCTCAATAACGTGCAAAATAGTGTCGCGATTGTCGCTGGAGGCGGTGATATCCAAAAAGGTCAACTCATCCGCGCCTTCATCATTGTAGCGTTTGGCAACGTCAACCGGATTGCCTGCATCGCGCAAGCCCAAAAAGTTGACACCTTTTACCACGCGACCGTCTTTTACATCCAGACAAGGAATAATTCGTTTTGCCAATGCCATACTCAATACCTCTTATCCGTTCTCAGGCCGTCTGAAACCGTCAGGCCAAAAATTTGCCCAACCAATCCGGCAAATGTTGCAACAGCTGAAAATAACCAATGCCGGCTATCATCGCCAAAACACAGGAAATAATGAAATTGCTGTCGATGCGGTCGACTATGGAAAAAATCAAACCGGCAAATGCCCACACTATCCCATTGAAAATCATCCAATAGGTATCGATAATTGGCAAATCAAACGCCGTCAGCTGCCGCAATATCACTGCAATCAGTGTAAACCACAAACTTTCGCTTAGCGGATACACTTCGCGATCGGATGACCAGATAATCCAAA
>NZ_JBQCTZ010000254.1:0-4323 GCF_051963715.1 Neisseria sp. P0001.S005
GACTTGGACATCCACTACAACCAAAACCAAAGCCGTGCCGAAAGCTACGCCGCAGGGATTGCCTACAACCCCGAACCCGGCAAAGTCTTAAGCGCGCGCTACAAATACGGACGCAACGAGCGCATCTATCTGCAAGCCAACGGCGACTATTTCTACGACAAACTCAGCCAAGTCGACCTTGCCGCCCAATGGCCTTTGAGCAAAAACCTGTACGCCGTTGCCCGTTACAACTACGAAATCGAAGCCAAAAAACCGCTGGAAATGCTCATCGGTGCAGAATACAAAAGCAACTGCGGCTGCTGGAGCGCAAGCTTGGTCGGCCAACGCTATGTTACCGGCGAAAACAGCCACAAAAACGCCGTATTCTTTAACCTCCAACTCAAAGACTTGAGCAATATCGGCAACAACCCATTCGAAAAACTCCGCTTAGCCATCCCCGGTTACAGCAAAACCAACGAGGTAGTCAAACAATGAACTTCAAACCCCTGATTCTCGTCGCCACACTCACTCTCGCAGTAGGCGCACACGCCGCCCCTAAAGCCAAAGCGACCAAAGCGCGTGCCAACAAAACCCCAGTCGTCAGCGCCACCACCATGCCTGCCGTACAAAGCGGCGTACATCTTTCAGACGGCATTGCCGCGGTTGTCGACAACGAAGTCATTACCCACCGCCAAGTAGCGCAAGCCGTAGCGCAAGCGCGCCAAACCATGCCTAAAGGCACACAAATGGACGCCAACGAGCTGCGCCAACAGGTTTTGGCACAAATGATCAACCAATCCCTGATCCTCCAAGCCGGCAAACGCCGCAACATCCAAGCGACCGATAGCGAAATCGAAGCCGTTATCGCGCACAACCCCAACATCAAAAACCCGTCTGCCTCCGTCCGTCAAGACATCGCCGACAGCATTATTGTTGAAAAAGTGCGCCAACAAGCCATCATGCAAAACAGCCGCGTGAGCGACTCCGAAGTGGCACGCTACATCGAGCAGGCCAAACAACAAGGCGTCACCCTGCCTGAAGCAGACCCTGTGCGCCAATACCATGCCCAACACATCCTCATTAAAGCCGACAACGACAATGCCGCCGTCGGCGCAGAAAGCACCATCCGCAAAATCTACTCACAAGCCCGCAGCGGCGCAGATTTCGGCGGTTTGGCACGCCAATACTCGCAAGACAGCAGCGCCGGCAACGGTGGCGATTTGGGCTGGTTTGCCGACGGCATGATGGTTGCCCCATTTGAAGAAGCCGTCCACAAACTTAAACCAGGCCAAATCAGCGCCCCTGTCCGCACCCAATTCGGCTGGCACATCATCAAGCTGAACGACGTCCGCGAAGCAGGTACGCCTGAAGAGCGCCAACAAAACGCCGTCCGCCAATACCTGTCCCAACAAAAAGCGCAACAGGCGACCACCAACCTCCTGCGCGAACTGCACAGCAGCTCCTACGTTGATGTACGCTAATCACGCGTATTGTTAAAAAGACAAGAATCGGTACAATAAGGCCGTCTGAAATCCATTGTTCAGACGGCCTTTTCTCCTTTTACTTAAACAACCCATTGATTAAAGCACTCCATCATGCCCATCCGTCCCAACTGGCAAGCCGCCACCCTGCTGCAAGCCGAAGAAACTTCCATTACCTCCGCACACACCGGCCGCACCTACCGCATTCAAACCGCGGCACTCGGCGAGCGTCCTGCAGGCGGCTATCCCGTGCTGTATATTCTTGACGGTGATGCCTTTTTCCCCGCCATCCTTAATATGGCGCAATCCCTGCTTATCAACCCCATCACCAAAAGCCATGCCGCCTGCCTGATTGTCGGCATCGGCTACACCGGCGGCACCATCCGCGACTTAAGCCAACGCGCCCTCGACTACACGCCGCCGCTGCCCGACAACGCGCCCGAATCCGAACGCAAACAATACGGCCAAGCCGACCGCTTCAGCCGCTTTATCGATGACGAACTCTCCGCCCTGCTCGACAGCAAATACCGCATCGACACCCAAAACCAAGCCGTCTTCGGCCATTCGTTCGGCGCACTGTACGGCCTCTATTCCCTATTTACCCGCCCCGAACGATTCCGCCATTATTTGCTGGTGTCACCGTCTATCTGGTGGCAAGACCGCCGCGTACTCGATTGGCTGCCCGGCACATTGTCGCAAGGAATCGGCATCCGCCTTGGCGCAGGCGAACATGAAGGCAGAAACAACCGCCCCGACCAAACCAGCAGCGGCATGGTTGCACAAGCCAAAATTCTTGCCGGCACTTTGCACCACCTCGGCGCGGATGTCCGCTTTACCCTCTACCCCAACGCCAATCACGGCAACGCCCCGTTTTACGCCCTGACCGACTGCATCGAATATTTGCGCAGCGCATGGCAGCGTTGAAACAGGTTTGCCAAACATTGAGGCCGTCTGAAACGCAAACACCAAAGCGTATTGAACCTATTGGGTCAATTTAAAACCTCTAAAGTCCAATCAAAAAAGGCCGTCTGAAATCTATTGTTCAGACGGCCTTTGATATACGGTTTGCCAATCAGCCATTACCCCTGCTTTTTCCATTCCAAAGCCAAATCATACAGCGCCTTTTTATTCTCGCCGGTAATCTTGGCGGCAAGCTCGGCAGCCTGTTTGGTTGGCAACTCGGCCGCAAGGATTTTCATGGTATTTTGCGCCGCCTCGGGCAAATCGCTGTGTTTCTCTTTCACCGCAGGGTGCAACACCAGCACCATCTCGCCACGCGTTTGGTTGCTGTCGTTTTTGAGGGCGGCTTGGATTTCGGTAACCGTACCGCTGAGGAAGGTTTCAAATGTTTTGGTGATTTCGCGCGCCAAAGTCAAACGGCGTTCGGGGAACTGCGCGGCCATATCCGCAAGGCTTGCTTCGATACGGTGCGGCGTTTCAAACATCACAATCGGAAAATCGGCTTCTGCCCATTTGGCCAGCAGCTTTTGGCGTTCGCCGGCCTTAGGCGGCAGGAAACCGTTGAAGTAAAAATCGGATTCCGTCACACCAGCCACGCTCAACGCCCCCATGACCGCGCTTGCGCCGACCACGGGCACCACTTTAAATCCGGCTTCGCGCACGCGGGCGGCAAGTTTCGCACCGGGATCGCAAACCGCAGGCGTACCCGCATCCGAAACTTGGGCAACACTCAGGCCGTCTGAAAGATGGGGGATGATTTTATCGGCCATTTGCTGCTCGTTGTGTTCGCGCACGCTCACGAGTTTGCCCTGAATGCCGTATGCACTCAAAAGCTGGGCGGTAACACGGGTGTCCTCGGCGCAGATAATGTCGGCCTTTTGCAGAACGGCCAGTGCGCGCAACGTTATGTCGGCTAAATTGCCGATGGGTGTGGCGACAACGTATAATGTCTGTTTTTCGATGCTGTCGACGGCTTTTTGCAAGTGTTTTGTGTACATAGATTCAAGGCCGTCTGAAACGGCGTCTCTTTAAAAACAATGATTATATAACGGGTAAACTTTTCATGCGCTTAAACCACAAACAGGGGGCGGCGGCCGAAGATGCGGCACTGGCGTTCCTACAGGCCAAAGGCTGCTCGCTGCTGGCTCGGAACTGGCATTGCGCCTACGGCGAAATCGATTTAATCGTCAAAAACGGCGGTATGATTGTGTTTGTTGAAGTAAAATACCGCAAAAACCGAGGTTTCGGTGGTGCCGCATACAGCATCTCGCCATCCAAATTATTGAAATTGCAACGAAGTGTAGAGTATTATCTGCAAAAGCACGGGTTAAATCATGCGCCCTGCCGCCTAGACGCGGTACTGATCGAGGGCGACGGCCCGCCCGAATGGATTCAAAATATTACAGGTTAACCTCATGACAACATTACAAGAACGCGTTTCCGCACATTTTGCCGAGAGCATCCGCGCTAAGCAGGAAGCCGAAAAAGTACTGGTCGAGCCGACTGCGCAGGCCGCCGAGCTGATGCTGCAATGCCTGATGAACGACGGCAAAATCCTGGCCTGTGGCAATGGCGGTTCGGCCGCCGACGCGCAACACTTCGCCGCAGAAATGACCGGCCGTTTTGAAAAAGAACGCATGGAATTGGCCGCTGTCGCGCTGACGACAGATACTTCCGCCCTGACAGCCATCGGCAACGACTACGGTTTCGACCATGTATTCAGCAAACAAGTGCGCGCGCTCGGACGTGCCGGCGACGTATTGGTCGGCATCTCCACCTCCGGCAATTCCGCCAACGTCATCGAAGCCATCAAAGCGGCACACGAACGCGACATGCACGTCATCGCCATGACCGGCCGCGACGGCGGAAAAATCGCCGCCATGCTCAAAGATACCGACGTTTT
>NZ_JBQCTZ010000255.1:0-4279 GCF_051963715.1 Neisseria sp. P0001.S005
GGAGAAAACAGCTGAAAACCCTTGTTTGGATTTCGGCTGTTGGAAGGAAAGGAATTTTGCAAAGGTCTCCGCTTGTAAAGCTGCGACTACCACAAAGCCATAAACTACGGTTTCCACTATTCTGAACGCTTTGTGCAATATAATCAGCAGACAATCTTTGGGTTTCAGAAGGAATATAGTGGAACGTAACATTCGCTTGTTGAGCCAAATCTTTCCATTGGTCGATTATTTCTGCAGATAAATTTCTATCGGTATGGAACCAGTCAATCGGTTGATTGGAAGGTTGTTTGGCTAATTCTTTAAGCCTTGCAAGGAAAGGCGTAAAACCAATACCGTTACTCACCCAAATTTGTTCATTTTTATCTGAAAAATTGAAGCGGCCATATGCACCATCAATTTGAACGGTATGACCGATGTTCAAACGTTGAGGCAGACGATGGGTGTAGTCTCCCAAGTCTTTGATGATAAGATTGATTTCTTGATTTTCAGGATTCCAGTTGGAAGCGATGGTAAATGGGTGGCTTTCTCCATGTGCAGGTAAAAAGAGGAATTGACCGGCTTGGTGCCCTGCCATTTTGGCGCATTCAGGGTAAGTGAAAGAAGGGAGCCGTTTTGGTTCATGGCAGTTACTGTTGCCGTTTGCGGTTTACCAATGCGTTTAAAGAGGGCGAGGAGCGAACAAATACTACCGAAGAATAGGGCGGTAGTCAGCAACCAGCCAAGTGGCTGAGCCCAGTAAGCAAAGTTTGCCAATACGATGGTGTGCCATACAAGTGCAAGATAGACTGGGATAATTAAGATGTGAAGTTTGTCAAACCAACGGTAGGGAATAAGTTGGATCAGTGCGATAACCAATAAGACGACTGCAACGTAAAAAGCAATCTCACCCACTTCTTCTGCAAAATGGCGCTGGGTAACCAACCAATCTTTTAAAGTCAAGACTTCCTGCATCGGTGGGCGCGGCGGCTTTTTGCCGTCAAACAGACCGAGCTTTACCAGCCATTTTGGGAATTGCTTACTGGTCCAGTGCAGAATACTGCCTAAAAGGGCAACGATACCCAACCATTTATGCAGGCGGTACATTTTATCCAATCCGCCAAATAGTCCTTCCAACATTTTGGGACGTACTGCAAGAATCATACAAGCACTTATGGCCAGTATGCTGATGCTGCCGGTGAACTGTTGCGTATGGGAAATACACCCCACTTGTCTGGAAATGGCGCGGCAAACAGCCATAAAGCGAATATGCCGCCGAAAAAGACGGCTAAGGTCAGTTTGAGATTTCTCATTTTGATTGTTCCTTATGGATGGGAATATGAAGCAGTCTGTGCCGTTTGCGGGGATTGTATGTGGGGAAAAGTAGATGGAAATTATTGGTGTGGGTAAGGGTGGGAAGGGTTTACCTGTTGAGGTCGTCTGAAAAGTGCAGGCTGCTTTTTGGGTTTTCAGACGATCTCCGAAGCAGCCTGCACTCAGGTATTTTAGATTGACTAACGCGAGCTATCTGCCAAATACTTTCCGCCAGGCATTCGGATTGATTTTAAACTTGGCTTTGAACTGCAAACGTAGGTTTGCCGCGCTGCCGAAGCCGCTTAGTTCGGCGATGCGTTCTATCGGTAAATCCGTATTTTCCAATAAATCCTGTACCTGCCATAGCCGCTCTGTTGTCAGCCACTCACCGAAATTCATGCCTGTGGCTTGAGAAAAATGACGGATAAAGGTTCGGCGGGAAACGGCTAATTTTTTTGCCAAATCGTCCAAGCGGTATGGGGTCGCAAGGTTTTGGCGCAGTTCGTCCAATAGGTGATTGATTTTGTCATCGGCGGTACGACGTTCGACAGGTCGGTGGATAAACTGTGCCTGCCCGCCTTCGCGGTGTGGTGCCGCAACCAAGGTACGGGCAAGGGCGTTGGCAACGGTTGCACCGTGGATTTTGCGGATGAGGTACAGGCAGCAATCCAGCCCGCCCGCCGCACCTGCCGATGTTAAAAAGTTGCCGTCTTCCGCATATAGGCGGTTGGTATCCAGATGAATTTTAGGGAAACGGCAGACAAAGTCGTCTTCGGCAAGCCAGTGGGTGGCGGCGGTTCTGCCGTCTAAAAGTCCTGTGTAGGCAAGGGCGTAAGTGCCGTAACATAGGGCGGTGATATGTGCACCACGTTGTACTGCTTTCTGTAAATGTGTACTCAACTCGGGTGTTGGGGCTTCTTCAATATTGCGCCAGCCTGCGATGACGATGATATCGGCTTCTTCCGTCAAATCTAGGCCGCCGTGTATGGGAATGCTTGCGCCCAGTGCCGTGATGACGTCTTTGCTGTCATCGGAACAGATTTTAAGGTCAAAGAGCGGATTGTCCCGATAGGTCGTCTGAAAAACAGAAAAGGGAATGTTGAAAACAAAATCATTCATGCCCGATTGAGCATATAGCACGATTTTGGGGACAGTTTGATTTTGGCGAAACTCGTTACGCTCGTTTTCAGACGACATTTTGGCACTATCCTTGCGTTTGTTGGCAATATTGCCTATTTTAGCCGATGCACCTGCTGCTTAAAATACGCTCCATGATTTTTTAAGGAGCAACATAATGAAATTCAATCAATTTATTCTTGCCACTGTTTTGGGCGCGACAGCCTTTTCCGCTTGGGCAGACGATTCATACCAACATATCCGTAACGCTACCGCCAAGGTCGAATATGCGGGGCAGACGTTTTTGATTGACCCGTTTTTCGCCCCCAAGTATTCCATGAACGGCTTTGCCGGCACTTTCAATAACCAAGCCAAAATGCCGCTGGTCGGGCTGCCGATGAGCGTGAATAAAATTTTGGACGGTGTGGATGCAGTCATCGTTACCCATACCCACGAAGACCATTGGGACGAAACCGCCGCACGTTCCATTCCGAAAAAACTGCCCGTATATGTGCAGCACCAAGCCGACGCGGCAAAAATCCGCAGCCAAGGCTTTACTGATGTACGCGTGTTGAACGGCAGCGCTGTCTTCAACGGTGTAACCATCAGCAAAACCGGCGGCGTACATGGCACAGAGGCCATGTACGCCAATCCTCAGCTAGCCGAAATCTTAGGTGATGCAATGGGTGTGGTATTCCAAAGCAGCGGACATAAAACCGCTTATATTATGGGTGATACTGTGTGGACGGCAGATGTAAACAAAGCATTGAACCGCTACAAACCCGATTATCTGATTATGAACACGGGCTACGCGCTGATTTCAGGCATTTCAGACGGCATTATTATGGGGACGGCTGATGTATTAAAAGCCAGCCAAGTCATGCCTAAAGCCAAAATCATCACCGTACACATGGATACCGTGAATCATACCGCCGTCAGCCGCGCCGATATGCGTAAATTTATACGCGGTCAAGGCATTGAAAGCCGTGTGAACGTTCCGGAAGACGGAGAGACTGTGAGGCTAGATTGATAAGCGGTCATCTTTTAAAGAGAATTTGCAAAAATACTGGAAAATTTGACCTCTCTTTGTTATGAAAAAGGCCGTCTGAAATTTCAGACGGCTTTTGATTTCTTGCTTTATTCTCCAAATACTGCCCGATCGAAACGTTCAATATAGGCGACTAAATTTGCTTTGGTTCTTGCATATAGCGCAATTTCAGTGTCGATGGGGGTAAGAATCAGGCTTGCAACAACAGGCACGATGGCCACATCAACGGAGGTTAATTCTTCGCCGAAAAAGTAGCGCTTTGTGCCTAAGTAGTTGCTAATGGCGTCTAAATCTTCTTTTCCGAAGGCGTAAATATCGGATTGCGTGTGTCTTCCGATACCATGTCCATGCATTTCTTTTTTCGCGTTTTCCTGTAACACAGCAAAAATCGCTTCGGCTTGTTCGTTTGGCATGCCATCAAACATTGCCTTCATCATAAATGGTTTGCCGAGAGGATCGACGAAACGGTTATATACTCCCGTCCAATATAAATGTTCTTCGGTCATACGGCGAAAGGCTTCAGCAATCGCTTTTTGTTCAGGCGTTAAATGTTTATCTAAATCAATGCCGTAGGTTTCAGTTAGATAACGCTGAATGAAAGAGCTGTCAGGGATCAACTTCTCGCCATCTTGCAATACCGGGACTTTGCCTTTAGGCATTTTGTTGAGATCGGCAACATATTCTTTTTCGAAATCTAAGCCGGATAAACGCAGCATCGCTTCAGTTTTCCAAGTGAAAGGTGATGGACTGAGACCTTTGCAAAATTCCCCAAAATCCCCTAAATTCCTACTAAGACATTTAGGGGATTTTCCATGAGTACCTTCT
>NZ_JBQCTZ010000256.1:0-4274 GCF_051963715.1 Neisseria sp. P0001.S005
TAGAAACCGCTAATTTTAGGATATTTCACACGGGTTATGCAAGTTTTTATTTGTTTTTGTTGCTGTTTTGCCATTCGTTCAAATCGAGGTTGGCTTGATACAGGCCACGGTCGGTTTCAGATGGGGAGACGGTAAATCCTGATTTTTCAGCAAGTTTGAGCATCGGTGTGTTTTCTTTGAGGATTTCCGCATTCATGGTTTGGTAACCTTGCTGTGTGGCAGTTTGGATAATGAGGCTCATCATTTTGCCGGCCAGGCCGGTTTTGCGTGCTTCAGGCGCTAAAGTGATGCCGAACTCGCACTCATTGCGATTGATGCGGCTGTAACGGCTGACTGCGACGATACGGCCGTCTGAAGCGAAGGCTGCCCACGCGCATTCGGTATGGAAATCGGGACGGGTCAGCCGTGCGAGCGTTGGCAGTGGCAACTCGTTGGTATGGGTCATGAAACGTGTATAGCGGTCGGCCGCGGGTAATTGGCGGACAAATTTTTGTTTGGCTTCGGCATCTTCAGGCTCTAATGCACGGATGTGCAGTGTGTTGCCATCGGGCAGGGTAAAGGTATCGGTTTGGCTCGGATAGGGTGCGAGTACGTTTTGTATCTCGGGCGTTTCGGTTTTAGGGTGCAGCAGTTCGGAAGCGGCTTCGCCGGTGTTGCGTAGGAATTCGGCTGCGGCCGGATTTTTTTGTTGGAGATAGGCGGCGGCGCTTTGCATTTTGGCGGCGGCCTGTTCCAAGGTTTGGACGGCTTTTTTAGGAATTTTGGTTGTTGGTGCAACAGGTTTTTCTACGATTTCGGGAATGATGGTGCTGTTGTATTGGCTGCCGTTGTAGTTGAGGATAATGTCGCCGATATGCTGGTTGTTGTGGATAAGCGTGTTTAGGGAATGCAGGAATTGATTGAGAACGGACGTGTTGTCGAGTTCTGCAAATTGGCTTAAACGCTGGATATCGAGCGTGGTAAAGGGAGGCAATGCGGCTTCGGTTTTGCCATTGTAATGGGCGGTAAGGGTATTGCCGTAAATGGCATGGCGGCTGAACCGGAACTGGACGGCATGGTGTTTTGGGGTTTGGCACGGAGGCAGGTATAGGGCTTCTGCCATCAGTTCGGTTTGGCCGGATGCAATGGCTTTATCGATACTTTTGCTTTTAGGTGTTTTCAGACGGCCTGTTTTGGCTGGGGCAGGGGTATTTTGTATTTGTTGCAAATAGGTTGTTTGATTGCGGAAATAAAGTGTCAGTAAGGCTTCTTCCGGCGTGTTAAACCGTGTCAGGCCGTCTGAAAAACGATAGCTGACGAGAATGGGCTTACTGGTTTTTTGTGCCAAATTATCCAGAGTTTGATGAATGCTGTACGCATCCGGCGTATCTGGCGAAATAATGCCGAGCAGGGCTTGAGTATGCGGATTTTGTAATTGTTCGAGTGCCAGACGGTGGATGCGTGCAGGCGTTGGGTTGCTGCCGATGCAGCCTTGTCGGATGGATGGTACATCGGTTGGGAGGTCGAGGGTCAATTCGCAGGCATTGGCGGTAGTGCGCAGCCATTCTATCGGTGTGTCGGATAGAATGGTGGGGTTGGTAATGACGGGAATGCCGGATAGGTGGGCTTTTAGGGCTGCTTCCAGTTCGGCGGTATTGAATACCGGTTGGAAATTGCAATGGCGGCTGAGGCTGCGCAGGATGGCTTTGTCTGTGTTGTCGGTGTAGTGTGTGGACAACAGGATAAGCGGAGTGTGGCGTGTAAAGTGGCGGATGGCACTGAACAGCTCGCGTTGGTTTTCAGCCGGATTGTAGTGGATAACGGCAACTTTGGTATGGCGGTTGTGGCCGAAGCGGTTGAGCCAGTCGGCGGATGTAGTAGGGCTTAGGTTATAGTTGAGGCTGATGTGGCGTGATACGCCTTGGTGCAGCGTGTTCAGCAGGTGGTTGATGTTGCGGCTGACAGTGCTGTGGCCGGTCAGTAAGGCAATATGGCCGGCCGGATAGTCGGTTTGGGTGCCGATGTTGAGGTTGAGCGAGGGAAGTTGGATGCCTGCGCTGTTGCATACGGTGATGTTCAATTCGTCGCCGTGATGTTTTTGAATGATGGAACGGGCGTTTTTGCAGGATTCGGGCGGTAGGTTTTCCCAATCTTGAATCAGGATAATGTGGCGCAGGTCTTTTTTACGGCAGGCTTTGAACAGCGAGTCGTAATGGTCGGGCGGGATAACGGCAACAACCAAATCGGCTTGGCCCGGGATTTTGCTGAGGCTGGAGTAGGAGGGAATGCCTGCAACACTGCTGTGTCGAAGATTGACAGGGGTTATTTTGCCTTGATATGAGGAACCGAGCAGGTGGCTGAAAATGCGCTCGCCAAGGCTGTGCGGACGTTCGCTGGCGCCGACGAGGATGATGTGTTCAGGCATGAAGAAGTAGCCGGTTTGGGCAGTTGCACTCATGATGGGTCCTTATTTGTGTTTTTGGCCGTCTGAAAAGTTTCAGACGGCCTTATTTTTAGACTTCTTTTTTGTCTCCGGCTTTCTTTTTGGGAAGGATAAAACGCATCCTCAGGCCGTTGGGTTTGACATTTTCAGCAATGATTTTACCGCAGTGCTGTTTCATAATATGCTGCGTCAAGGCAAGCCCTAAACCTGTACCGGGCTTGTGTGCGCTGGAGTCGGCGCGATAAAAGGCAGTGAAAATATGCGGAAGCTGCATTTCATCTACGCCAGGCCCGTTGTCGGTAACATCGATAATCCAGTTTTTGCCGTCTTGTCCGATATGGGTTTGAATGGTGCTGCCTTCCGGACTGTAATTGATGGCATTGCGGATCACGTTGTCAAAGGCGCGGTATAGATAGCCTTCGTTGGCGCTGACTACGGCATTTTCAGGGATTTTTGGGTCAATGCTCAGGGTAACGCTTTGGTTGTTTTGGTGGGCAATGCTTTGGTTGTCCTCAATCAAGTTGGTTAAGAACGGAACGAGTTTGAGGTTTTCTTTTTCCAAAGGAATATTGGAAGTTTCCAAGCGGGAGAGGGTCAACAATTCGCCGACCAAAGTATCCATGCGCACCAGTTCGCCTTCAAGTCGCTTGAGGTATTGCTCTTGTTTTTGCGGCTGAGATTGAATCAGGCCGACAATCGCCTGCATACGCGCCAGCGGCGAGCGCATTTCATGAGAAACATGGTGGAGCAGGTGGCGCTCTTTGGCAACAAGTTTTTCAAGTTTCTCGGCCATTTTGTCGAACTGTACGGCAAGATGGGACAATTCGTCGTCACGGTCGTCAACTTGTTGGGAAATGCGGGTTTCGAGTTCGCCGTTGGCTACTCTGTCCATGCCGCCACCAAGAATTTTAATAGGCTTGGTAATATTGTTAGCAAGGATGTATGCCATCAGCAGGCCGACGATGATGATGAAAGACAGAATGATAAATTCGTGCCAAATAGGTGAAAGCGGCAGGCCGGGAATGAAGAGCGGGCTAGGTAGGCGTTGGGCTTGATGATTGTCCCAGCCTTTAATGAAGAAGAGGTATTCTTCGCCGAAACGGTCGTATTCGATGTGTGCCAAATCAGATTCAGGGTTGTTGATGGCAAAGATACGGGCGCGCTCAATGGAGAGACTGTCGATGTTTCGGCCTAAAATATCTTTTTTATCATCGCCGGTAATGACATAAACGGCATTGGAAACCGGATTGTTTTTCCATTCGGAAAGAATTTCGCGCGCACCGCTGTCTCCGCGTGAGTTGAATGCGGAAATGATGCTGCTCATCAATGTGGTTTCAATGGTACGGCGTTGGTTGAATTGGTTTTCGGCAAGGGTGTTTTGTACCAGCCAAAATGAAAAACTCGCCACAAAGATTGCGCAGACGATGACTGCGCAAAATGTGGCGAAGATGCGTTGAAACAGTTTCATTGATCTGTTTAATCTTTAGTTTTTAACAAACAGGTAACCTAAGCCGCGTACAGTTTGAATCAGAGAAGCATCGCCCAATTTGTGGCGGATGCTGGAGATGTGTACGTCGATGCTGCGGTCAAATTTAGCCAGTTTGCGGTCGAGTGCCTCGATAGACAGGGTCTCTTTGCTGACAACTTGTCCGGCGTGGCGCATCAAAACTTCAAGCAGATTAAACTCGGTGCTGGTCAATTCAAGCGGAGTGTCTTTGATGCTGGCTTGGCGTTTGGCGGGGTAGAGGACAACGTCGCTGACAGAAATGCTGTTCGGCGCGTTGTTTTGTTCGTTGCTGTGTTGTGCACGGCGCAAGATGGCGTTGATACGCGCCAAGAGTTCGCGCGGTGT
>NZ_JBQCTZ010000257.1:0-4248 GCF_051963715.1 Neisseria sp. P0001.S005
ACGTTTTGTAATTTGATGTAGTGAAATTTACGCGAATTTTTACAGTTTGCCAAGTATTTTTTTCTGAAGGCTTGTTTCAGTATAAATTTCAGGTATTGTCATATTTTTGCAATTATATTTCATAATTATTTTAAATTTAGATATTTATTTTGTTTTTTTAAATTTTAATTTAATTTTATTTCATATTTTGAATGATTAAAATGCATTTTTTCAGGTGAACTGTTTTGTAATATATTGTTTTTAAAAGAAATTAAATTTAATATGTAAATGAAAAAAGTGTATTGGGTCTGATGTTTTTTATTTGAGAAAAAATATAGGGTTGTTTGAAAGTTTCAATCACGATGAAAAAAGTTGTTTTTAAAGCATTTAAAGCGGAATATTATTTGATTGTTTAAAATCAAACATGAGTTTCGGTTTGATTCAATTAAAATGAAAAAGCGGCGAAAGAAGGATTTCGCCGCTTTTTGCATATTCAAATTGTAATTCAATGTAGTCAATAGAGGCTGCTTTCGCCTTCGGGACGGGTTTTGAAGCGTTTGTGCAGCCAGAAATATTGTTCGGGATGCTCGCGTACCCGCTCTTCGATGAAGTCGTTCATGCGCTGGGTGTCGGCTTCGACATTTTCGGTCGGGAAATTGTCCCAAGCCGGATAGAAGCGCAGGGTTACGGTATTGTCGGCTTCGCGCGTGGGAATGGCGGGAATGATTTTGGCTTTGGTCATGCCGGCGATACGGCTGAGACCGGTAATCGTGGCCGTCTGAATGCCGAAGAAATTGACGAAAATGGAATCGTTGCGGCCGAAGTCTTGGTCGGGCAGATAAAGAAAGGGCGCATCGCTTTTGCGCAGGTGTTTGATGATGGCACGCAGGCCTTCTGTGCGGCCGATCAGGAAAACATTGTTGTAGCGGTGACGGCCTTTCAGGATTTGCTCGTCCAGGGTTTTGTTTTTTTGGTGCGAATACATACTGGTCAGCGGCACATCCTGATTGAGCGTGTAAACCGCCATTTCAAATGCGGTAAAGTGCGGATAGAGGATGATGACTTTTTCGCCGGCGGCGAGGGCTTCGTCGAGATGGTGTTTGTCTTGATAGCGTACCAACGAGTGCAGCTTGTCCGCAGGCGCGTACCAGTAGAGGCCGTATTCGAGCATCAGCTTGGCCATGTGTTGGAAATGGCGTTTGAGCAGGGCGGTGCGCTGGCTGTCGTTCAGCTCAGGAAAGCATTTTTTGAGGTTTACCTCGCCGACTTTGCGGCGCGGTTTGACTGCGTAATAGGCAAGAATACCGATCGCGTCGGCAATCTTGTGCAACACGCAAAAAGGCAGCAGGCGGATGAGATAGAGAAAAAGGAAGGCGGCTTTCATGAAGGCTCGCTGTATGTGGGCAAAGGGCTATTATAACCGAAAGGCCGTCTGAAAACGGGCTGGAACATATTTCAGACGGCCTGAATGTCGGCCTACCATTGAAAACGGCCGCGCTTGACCTGCAAGCCGTCGGGGTTGAGTTGCGAAGCCAATCCGTGATTGCGCAGGGCGTGGGTGAGGGCGACGGCGAGTCCGTCGGCGGCATCGGCTTGAGGCGTGCCTGAAAGTGCGAGCATTTGGACTACCATATGCTGCACCTGCTCTTTGGCGGCCTTGCCCTTGCCGACCACAGCCTGCTTGACTTGAAGCGCGGTGTATTCAAATACGGGCAAATCGTGCATAACCAAAGCGGCAATCGCTGCACCGCGCGCCTGACCGAGCATTAACGTCGCGGCCGGATTGACGTTGACGAACACTTGCTCGATGGCCGCCTGATGCGGCTGATAGTGGCGGATGATTTCGTCGATATGGCGGACAATCACTGCGATACGTTCGGAAAGCGACGCACCTGTCGGCGTTTTGATACAGCCGGAAGCAACATAATGATGTTCGCGGCCGTGGACATCGATCACGCCGAAGCCGGTCACGCGACTGCCGGGGTCGATGCCGAGAATGCGAGTGGGTTGGAACTGGGACATAGTGAGTGTTTAAAGTAATCGGTGTTTCAGGGCAGGCAGGCGCGTGCGCACGCTTTGCAGGCGCGCACTGTCCAAATCGGCACAAATCACGCCTTCGCCTTCCGGCAACATCGCCAACACATCGCCCCAAGGGTCGATAATCATACTGTGGCCGAATGTGCGGCGGCCGCTTTCATGCAGTCCGCCTTGTGCCGACGCGATGACGTAGCATTGGTTTTCCACCGCACGGGCGCGCAGCAGCAATTCCCAATGTGCCTTACCGGTCGTGTAGGTAAACGCGGCCGGTAACAGCAAAACATCAAACGGCTGCTGGGCGCGGAAAAACTCAGGAAAGCGCAAATCGTAGCAGACACCGGCTGCCAGCGGAACATTGTCCACACTCAATTTCGGCACATCGTTGCCCGCCAGTATCGTATCGGCTTCAGCGTAGCGTTCGCCCAAACCGGAAAAGCCGAAAAGGTGCATTTTGTGGTAAAGCCCGATTCGGTTGCCGTCGCGGTCATACACCAGCATTGTGTTCATCACCTTGCCAGCGTTTGGGCTTTGCAATGGAACCGTGCCGCCAAATAACACCACGCCGCATTCCCTTGCCGTTTCGCTTAAGGCCGTCTGAAAACGGGTGTGGCAGGTTTCGCCAACGCTTCCATCGTCCAAAGGCTCGGCAAATGCCAGCTTGTCCGTATCATTTTTGCCCATCAGCGGCCAATATTCGGGCAGCAACACCCAATCCGCCTCTTGTTCGGCCGCCTCGCGGACAAGGCGCTTCATGGTGGCAATATTGGTTTCGGGGTTGGTGGACGACACCATTTGCACAGCGGCGGCGCGTAAAGAGCGCATCATCAAAACTCCTGTCAGATTTTGCAAGAATTGTAACTTGTTTACGCACAAGGCCGATACAATCGTCACACAATTCCTCTCCAAAAAAGGATAAACCATGAACTTGAAACTTCTCCTCACTGCCGCACTTTTCACCGCCACACTTGCCGCACATGCCGATGTACAGCTTTACGGCAGCATCAAAAGCGGCATCGAAACCTCGCAAACCCGTTTCGGCGGCCAAACATACAGCCGAACCGCCGTTGCCGACCAAGGCAGCCACATCGGCTTGCGCAGCTCGCATCCGATTGGCGGCGGAACGAATTTTATTTGGGAAGTTGAACAAGATACACCGGTCGGCAAAAGCGGCTCCATCCGCCAAGACTGGCGCGAACGTCGCGAGAATTTTGGCCGTTAAGGAAAATATTGGATAGTAAAAGGCCGTCTGAAAGACTTTCAGACGGCCTATTTTTATAGTAAGGCCGTTTGATTTAAAGAAAATTATTAAAGGGTTTAATTAATAATATATTAATATTTTCAAAATTTAACGGTTTTATATAACTTATTGATTATTTATGAAATTAATAAGATATTGGGTAGCTGATTAAAAAATCAGCATTGGCATTGCTTGCAAATTAAAAAATTATCAAGTAAGGTTAAATGCAAGCGGTTTTATCCGTGAGTTAAATATTAATCAATAAGATAGGATGGTATAAAAATGAATGAAGATATTATCAAAGGAAAATGGGAGCAACTTAAAGGTAAAGCCAAAGAAAAATGGGGCGAGTTGACAAACGACGATTTGGACATCATCGAAGGCAAGCGCGATCAGTTGGCTGGTAAGCTCCAAGAGCGTTACGGTCGCACTAAAGATGAAGCTGAAAAAGAAATTGATGATTGGTTGAACAGCTAAGACCGTTGAATTTCCCAATAAACGGTCGTGTCTCTCTCGACCGTTTTTATATTAAACCGAAAGGAAAAAATCATGCTTCATTATTCGATCGTTTTCTTTATCATCGCTATTATTGCAGCTGTATTAGGTTTCGGTGGTATTGCAGGTAGTGCGGCAGGCATAGCCAAAATTTTATTTGCCGGTTTCTTGATCTTGTCGGTGATATCACTGATTTTTGGCAGGAAGAAATAATATCTGTAGACCAATAAGGTTATATCAAGCCACCATTCTGTCAAATAGGCCGTCTGAAAGATTTTCAGATGGCCTATTTTTATTGTTTTAAATGACGAGTTGTAGGAGCTTGCATATACCTTTTTTCGTATTAAAGGATGTTTGAAAAATAGAAAGGATTAAAATCATCTATTCTATGAAATTTATAGAAGCATAATAAAAGAACGGTTGTTTTTTAAATTTTATCTTTGAAATCTGATTGATAATTATTTATTAGTACTAAGTTTTCAAAATGGTGCTAGAATATT
>NZ_JBQCTZ010000258.1:0-4194 GCF_051963715.1 Neisseria sp. P0001.S005
TAGATAATGCCGCTGCGTGTTTGCTGATAAAGCATTTTGAGCAGGCTGCTGGAAAGGTGGCTGAATAGGATATTGTGCGCGGCATCGGCAATGGTTTGATGAAAGCTGACGTCTGCTTCGGCTTGATGCTCCAAATTTCCGCTTTCACAGGCCGTTTCAAACTTCTGCCGCCAGAAGTCAATACGTTTCAAATCGGCGTCAGTCCGTCTTTCGGCGGCCAGCGCCGCCATACAGCCTTCAACGTGACAACTGAAATCGAAAACGTCTGTTTCCCAATTGGTATGTTTGCCGAGCAACTCCTGCCAGCTTTGCAAAAAATCCTGCTGCGGTTTGACAGAAACATAATAGCCATCGCCCTGTCGCGCTTCCAAAACCTGCTTGGCAATCAAGATATTCAATGCCACCCTGACTGACGGACGCGACACGCCGAATTCTTCCGCGAGCGTGCGTTCGGGAGGCAATTTACTGCCTTCTTCATAAATGCCGGTCGCGATACGTTCTTCCAAAATGGCTAAAACCTGATCGCTGATTTTTTGCGGACGAACCAATTTCGCCATGTTGTATTCCTGATGATTGAAGGACAGTTGTATTCAAACGGCCATAAATTGGATTGACCAATTGGCCGCCCATTCTAATCAATCCCCTATTTTTTCGTCAAGAAATGCCATTCTCCCCATTGCAAGCAGTTTAATTCAAACACATTCATTTTTATTGAGTAACCTCACCAATGCCTTCAAATCAATATTTTGGTATGACCAATCTTAATAAACAACCTATGTGCCCAAAATCTAAAAATATTGATTTAGATTAAAATCCCACTGCTTCTATTTTACTAGACTTTATGTATAATACTTAGGTATTAATCAACATAATTCCTAATAATAGAGAGAAACAATATGAAATACCCACCATTACTTATCTTACCCATTGCCTTAGCCGTATCCCAAGCATGGGCAGATACCGATCCTACACCTGAAGAAACGGTTACCCTTTCCCCTGTCACCGTCACCGGCACACAACAAGAAAAAGCCAACCGCGTTACTTTCAACCCCAAAGCTGCTTTGCAACCCCTCCCTGCCGGCGACGGGGCAGACCTTTTGCAATCCGTGCCTAATATGAGCATCATCCGCAAAGGCGGCAGCTCGGGCGATCCGCTGTTCCGTGGCTTGGGTGGCTCGCGCCTCTCCGTCAATGCCGACGACCAGTTTATTTATGGCGGTTGCGGTATGCGCATGGATCCGCCGACTGCCTATATCCACCCAAATTCATTTGACAAAGTCGTGGTCACCAAAGGCCCGCAAACCGTCACCCAAGGTATGGGCCTGGTCAGCGGCTCGGTGCAATTTATCCGTAAAGATCCTGATTTCACTGAAAAACCTTACAACATCAATGCCACCCTGACAGCAGGCAGCAACGACCGCCTTGACGGCTCACTGGAAGCCGAGTTCGGCGGCAAATACGGCTACGTCCGTACCAATATCTCCCATAACGAAGCCGACGACTACAAAGACGGCGACGACAACCGCATTCACTCCAACTTCAAACGCGACAGCCAAATGTTGCAACTGGGTGTTACCCCGACAGAAAACACCACCATTGCCGGCACATACGAGCGCAGCAGGGCCAAGGTTGCCTACGCCGACCGTATGATGGACGGCAGCAAATTCGACCGTGATGCGTGGAATATCCGTTTTACCCAACGCAACCTCACACCATGGTTCAGCGAATTGGAACTGCGCTACGGTAAAAGCGAAATCGACCACGTGATGGACACATACAGCCTGCGTACCATCTACAATCCTGCCGGCAAGCAGATTAAAAATGCCAACAACCCTAAACGCAATACCGATACAGGCCGTCTGAAAGCCACTTTCGACTGGGACAAGCTCAACCTGCAAACCGGTTTGGACTATCTGGACGACGTCCACGTCGCACGCATGGAGCGTGGCGGCGACGGCTACAGCCACAAGCCTTACATGCCCAACCAAAGTTTCAAACAATGGGGTATTTTCACCGAAGCCTCTTGGCAGCAAACCGACAATCAACGCTGGGTAGCAGGTTTGCGCCATGACCAAGTCAAAGCGCATTACGATACCGCACGCGTGACCGACCCCGTTTTGAAACATCAAAAATTCAATTTGAACTCAGGCTTCCTGCGTTGGGAAAGAAATACGGACAACGGCCTGAAATACTATGCCGGCTTCGGTATTGCCGAACGTGCGCCTGACTACTGGGAACGCCTGCGCTCCGAAAACAAAGCCATCCGAGCAGAGCAAAACCGCCAAATCGATGCTGGTGTAATCTGGAAACGTCCTAACCTCCACGCGTCTGTATCCGTATTCGGCAGCGACATCAAAGACTTCATCATGATGGAGCGCCAAGGCATGAATTTCGGCGTGCGCAACATCAACGCTTCTCGCTTTGGCGGCGAAGCCGAAGTCAAATGGACATTTGCACCTAACTGGGAAGTCGGCACCAGCCTCGCCTACACCCACGGCAAAAACCGTACAGACGGCAAACCTTTGGCACAAACCCCGCCGCTCGAGTGGAACAACACCCTCGCCTTTGATAACGGCAAATTCAGCGCGGGCGCATTATGGCGCGTCGTAGCCAAACAAAACCGTTACAGCAAAGGCCAAGGCAATATCGTCGGCCAAGACATCGGCGCTTCTTCAGGCTTTGGCGTACTCTCGCTCAACGCAGGTTGGAAATTCAGCAAATACGCCACATTGCAAGGCGGCGTGGACAACGTGTTCAACAAAACCTATGCTGAATTCGTCAGCCGCGGCGGCGACCCGTCTGCCGGTACTCAAACCATGCGCGTGAACGAACCTGGCCGTACTGCATGGTTGAGACTGCAAGCGAAGTTCTAATCAGCCTCGCGCGTATATAAAAAGGCCGTCTGAAAATTTTTCAGACGGCCTTAATATTTTTAAGGATGTTTTTAAACAAACAGTCCGGCGAAGCAATGCAACACCGGACTGTTTTGCACCATCACTCTGAAATCAAACCCAAAGAGTTGATGAACACGACAATAATCGCAATCGGCGCAAGATAGCGCAACACGCCCAGCCACAGGTAAAGCAGTTGCTTCGGAATGGTACTGCCCATGCCTGCATCGCGTAGAACGGACTGTTTGTCCTGAACCCATGACGTAAACACGGCAACGCTCAATGCGCCAATCGGCATGATGACGGCGGAAATAATGAAGTCCCACAAGTCAAAAATGGTTTTGCCGAAAATTTTAAACTCACTCCATACGCCGAAAGACAGCGCCGAAGGAATACCGACTATGAAAATCGCAATGCCGGTTACCCAAGCATGGCTGCTGCGCTTTTTCTCGTCTTGGCGGATGGTTGCCGCGATAACGGTTTCCAGCATGGAAAACGCGGAAGTCAGCGTGGCAAAAACAACCAACAGCATGAACACAGCAAACAAATACGTACCCATCGGCATTTTCATGAAGACCGCAGGCAACACAACAAAAATCAAACCAGGGCCTTGGCCGGGTTCAAAACCGAAGGCAAATACCGCAGGGAAAATCACCAAACCGGCCAGCAGCGATACAAACAGGTTCATCCACATAATCATATGGCCGGAGCGGAACATATCCTGATCCTTACCCAAATACGAAGCATAGGTAATCATCGCGGACACGCCGATACTCAAGGCAAAAAACGCCTGTCCCAAAGCAGTCAGCATCGTGCCCGGTTTCAAATACGACCAATCCGGTTTCAACAAAAATGCCACACCGTCCATTGCACCGGGCAAGGTCAGCGAACGGATAGCCAGCGCGATAAAGAGGATAAACAAACCCGGCATCAACACGCGGTTTGCCTTTTCAATGCCGTCTGAAACGCCGCCTTTGACCACCCAAATAGTAATCAGCATGAACAAACCTTGGTAAAACAGCGAGCCAAACGGTGAAGAAATCGTATTTTCAAACAGGGCCTTAAAGTCTGCGCCAACGTGAATTTCGCCGGTAAAGCTGTGCACGACGTAGTTCAATACCCAGCCGCCGACCACGCTGTAAAACGACAGCAAAATAAAACACGCGGCCACGCCCATGCGGCCGACCCACGGCCACTGCGAACCGGGACGCAATACTTTGAAGGAGTCGATGGCGTTTTTACCGCCCGTACGGCCGATGTAAAACTCGGCCAGTTGAACCGGCAAGGCTACCAAAATCGTAAA
>NZ_JBQCTZ010000259.1:0-4187 GCF_051963715.1 Neisseria sp. P0001.S005
TGTGCCTTTGACGTTACCGCCAAAGACGCCAAACAACTTGAAAACCTGTTCCGCGCCCTGACCGCCCGCATCGAATTTCTCACCCAAGGCGGCGAATACCAAGACGGCGATGACAAGCTCCCGCCTGCGGGCAGCGGCATCCTCGGCAAACAATTCCGCCCCGATGGGTTGACGGTTACCGTCGGCGTCGGCAGCAGCCTCTTTGACGACCGCTTCGGCCTCAAAGACAAAAAGCCGAAACACCTGCAGGAAATGCGCGACTTCCCCAACGACAAACTCCAAAAATCTTGGTGCGACGGCGACCTCAGCCTGCAAATTTGCGCATTCTCCCCCGAAACCTGCCAAGCCGCCCTGCGCGACATCATCAAAAACACCGCCCAGTTTGCCGTGATCCGTTGGAGCATAGACGGTTGGCTCCCTAAAGCCGAACCCGGCGCCATTGCCGCGCGCAACCTTTTAGGCTTCCGCGACGGTTCCGGTAATCCAAAAGTCGAAGATCCCAAAGTCGCCGATCAAGTCCTGTGGACGGGCGTTGCCGCCAACAGCTTGGACGAACCGGCATGGGCGAAAAACGGCAGCTATCAGGCCGTCCGCCTCATCCGCCACTTTGTCGAGTTTTGGGACCGCACCCCGATGCAGGAACAAACCGATATTTTCGGCCGGCGCAAATACAGCGGCGCGCCCATGGACGGTAAAAAAGAGGGCGACACCGCCGATTTTGCCAAAGACCCCGACGGCAAAATCACGCCCAAAGACAGCCATATGCGCCTTGCCAACCCGCGCGATCCGGAGTTCATGAAAAAACACCTGCTCTACCGCCGCGCCTTCAACTACTCGCGCGGCCTCGCCGCCAACGGCCAGCTCGATGTCGGCTTGGTGTTCATCTGCTATCAGGCCAACCTTGCCGACGGTTTCATCTTCGTGCAAAACCTGCTCAACGGCGAGCCGCTGGAGGAATACATCAGCCCGTTTGGCGGCGGCTATTTCTTCGTCCTGCCGGGTGTCGAAAAAGGCAGCTTCCTCGGCAAAGAACTTTTGGGCGTATAAATCCGCCGATGGTTTGAATAGATAAAAAGGCCGTCTGAAACCTGATTTCCAGATTTCAGACGGCCTGAGTTTTTTCTATCAAACTAAATGTTCCGCCAAGAAAGCCAATGCGTATTCGACGGCTTGCGCCCTTATTGCTTCACGGTCGCCTGTGAATAGCACGGTTTGCTCAAACGAGCCTTCGGGCGTGGTCAGGCCGAACCAGACTGTGCCGACCGGTTTGGCCACGCTGCCGCCGCTAGGGCCGGCGATGCCGGAAATACTCAAGGCGTAATCGGCTTGCGCGACGGCTTTTGCGCCGCGTGCCATTTCATAGACAGTCTCGCGGCTGACCGCGCCGTGTTTCAGCAAGGTGTCGGGCATGACGCCGAGGCGGTCTTGTTTGGCTTGGTTGCTGTATGTGACGAAGCTTTGATGAAACCATTGCGAGCTGCCAGAGAGGGAAGTCAGCGCACCTGCAAGCAGGCCGCCGGTGCAGGACTCGGCGCAGGTAACGGTTTGGCGGCGGCTGGTCAGGTGTTCGGCGATGGTTTGCAGATGGGACATGGCGGCTCCTTATGGAAAAGGGTAAAACCGGGCGGGCGCTTGGCCCGCCAGGTTTCAGACGGCCTGAAAGCTGAAATCAGGCTTTCGGCTGAATGAGGTGGACATCACATTGTGGGAACGGGATGTTGATGTTGGCGGCACGCAGGTTTTCAACCACTTGCTCGTTCAGGGCGAATCGGAACGGGCCGAGATTTTCTTCTTGCGTCCACGCCCAAAGGGTAATTTCGATGGCGCTGTCGCCAAGGTTGGTAATGTATACGACGGCAGGTCGTTCTTCGGTTTGAACACACAATGGATGCTCGGTTGCCGCTCTCAATACGGCGGCTTTGGCGGCTTTCAAGTCACAGGCGTAGTCGACGCCGACAACAACTTGGGCGCGGCACAGGGGCAGGGAGGAGCGGTTGGTGATGCTGTTGGTCATGACCACGCTGTTGGGCAGGACGACTTCTTCGTTGTCCGGCGTACTCAAAGAGGTCTGCACCATTTTGATTTCGCGGACGATACCTTCAAAACCGTTGACACGGATAAAGTCGCCGACTTTAAATGGGCGGAACAGGATAATCAGCGCGCCGGCGGCGAAGTTGGACAGTTGGTCTTTCAAAGACAAAGCCACGGCCAAGCCTGCGCCACCGATCAAGGCGGTAACGGAAGTGGTCGGGATGCCGAGTTTGCCCAGTGCGGCGATGATGACGAGGATCAGCAGGCCGATGTTGGCGACGTTGCCGAGGAAGCTGACCAGCGTTTTATCGACTTTGGCGCGTGTCAGCGCGGCTTTCATCAGTGTTACCAAGCGCGTGGCGATCCAGCGGCCGATAAAGAAGATGGCTAAGGCGGCCAGCAGGTTGGTACCGAAAGACATGCCGGTTTGGGCGAGTTGTTCCCAGCCGGAGAACGAAGAGAGGACTTGAAGATCGAAATTCATAATTGTGTGTGCGTGTGAAGTTGTTTAAAAGGTTATTGTAAAACAAGGCTGTCTGAAAACCTAATGATTTGGTTTTTCAGACGGCCTTTAATCTTTCTTAATCTTTTTCAGCTTAACGTAAAACGGTTTTGCTCCAACGGCTCACCCATTGTTTTTGTTTGGTGTTGATGTCGGCGCGGTTGGGGGAATCGCTGTGTTTCGGGGTTTGGGCAAACTCGAATACTTTGGGCAGCGGTGTGTTTTTGACTGCCGGATAGACCCACATTTCGGCAGGCAGGGCTTTTTGCACTTCGCCGCTTTGCAGCCAGCTCACCAGTTTGGCCGCCAGTTCGGGTTGTTTTGCACCTTTCAAAACGGCCGCGCCTTCAACTTGGCGGAATGTGCCGCCTTTGAGGAAGAGGTTGCCGGTGGGCGGGATGCTGTATTTGCCTTTGGAGTAGTGGACTTCGGCCGCCGGGCTGGTGGCATAGCTGACCACGAGGGGATAGGCGCCGCCGTTTTGGGTAAAGTCGGTGTAGTAGGCTTCGCTCCAGCCTTTGGCAACTTTCACGCCGTTTTGGCGCATTTGCGCCCACCATTTGAACGCGCCTTCTTCACCCATGCCGCCGATGTTGGCCAAGAGGAAGGAGAGGCCGGGCGAGGATGTGGCGGGAGACGGGGTCACCAGAAGGTTTTTATATTCCGGTTTGGTCAGGTCTTGCAGGGTTTGCGGCAGGGGCAGTTTTTTCTGTTCAAACCATTTTTTGTCGTAGTTGATGGCGACATAGGCGTAATCAACGGCCAGCGCATCGGGCAGGGAAGCGGTTACGGGCGCGGATTTGGGTTGGCTGGCGGCGAGGATGCCGGCGGCTTTGGCTTTGCCGATGTTGGCGTTGTCCAAACCGTAAACCACATCGGCAATTGGGTTGGCCTTGCTCAAAATCAGCTTGTTGAGCATTTCGTTGCCGCTGCCTGCCTTGATGACGGACACTTTGGCATCGTTGGCTTTTTCAAATTGCGCGATGACGGATTGGGGCAGGCTGAAGGATTTGTGTACGGCCAAACGCACTTCGGTTTGGGCGTAAAGGTTTGCCGAAGCCAGAAACAGGGCCAAGGCGGACAATTTCAGTTTCATTCTCTTTCCTTTGTGCGGGTAAAATACGAAATATCATAACAAAATCTGCATATCAAGGCACGATATGAATCATTCTCCCGTTTGGCTGTTTGACCTCGACAATACTTTGCACAATGCCGAAGCCGGCATTTTCTACATTATCAACCGCGCCATGACTGAATACATGGCAGGCCGTCTGAAACTTTCCGAAGAAGCCGCCTCCCACCTGCGCCAAGATTATTGGCACCGATACGGCGCGACGCTTGCCGGTTTGCAAATCCACCATCCCGAAGTCGATATCGATGAATTTTTGCGTGAAAGTCACCCGCTTAAGCAAATTTTGGCAAAGGTGGAGGGTATGAATGGAACTGATGACGTTTTAGGCCGTCTGAAAGGGCGAAAAGCCGTGTTTTCCAACGGGCCTTCGTTTTATGTCCGCGCATTAATTGGAGCGTTGGGCTTGGAAGCGCATTTTGACGGCTTGTTCGGCACGGATGACTTCGGCCTGCTCTACAAACCCAATCCGCAAGCCTATCTCAACGTCTGCCGCCTGTTGGGCGTCAAACCCGAACAGTGCAT
>NZ_JBQCTZ010000260.1:0-4167 GCF_051963715.1 Neisseria sp. P0001.S005
CAAACCGATGGCAGATTCGGCAGCGGCAACGGTCAATACGAAGAATACGAAAATTTGTCCGGCAGTATCGCCCAAATATTGCGAGAAGGCGATAAAGTTGAAGTTCACTGCCAAAAGCATCAGCTCGATGGACATCAATAATACCAGCACGTTTTTGCGGTTCATAAAGATACCCATTGCGCTGATACCGAACAGGAGCGCACCCAATACCAAATAATGCGTCAAGGTAATCATGCTTTGCCCTCCCCTTCCGGCTTGAGGCCGTCTGAAACTTCGCTCTCTTCGGCAGATTCGACTTGCGGTTTGACCGCTTCCATTTTCACCAGACGCATACGGCCCTGGTCGGCACGTACTTTAACTTGGTCGGCAGGATCCATACGTTTCGGATTGGTGGTTTTGCGGTGAACCAGCGCAATCGCGGCCACCATGCCCAACAGCAGCAATACCGCCGCCAATTCAAACGGCAACAGGTAGTCGGTATAAATACGGCTGCCCAAATCGCGGATATTATTGTAATCGGCGGGAATGTCTTTCATCAGACCAAATGCGGCCAGGTCGGTTTTCGGGTTGACCAGAATCAGGATCAGGGCAACCGCCAACAATGTGCCGACCACACCGGCAACAGGCGCATGACGCCAGAAACCGGCGCGCATTTCTTCAATGTCGATGTTCAACATCATCACGACGAACAGGAACAACACCATCACGGCGCCGACGTAAACCACCACCAGCGTCACGCCCAAGAATTCGGCCTGCATCAGCATCCAAATCATCGCGCTTACGCAGAAGGTCAGCACCAGATGCAAAGCGGCATGTACGGGGTTTTTAGCGGTAACGGTACGAACCGCACCGTACAAAACGATGGCGGCAAGAATATAGAACAGAATCGCGGAAAAAGTCATTCGTCTGCTCCTTAACGATACGGCGCGTCAGCGGCTTTGCGCTTGGCGATTTCGGCTTCGTATTTGTCGCCAATGGCCAAAAGAATCGGCTTGGTCATGTGCAAGTCGCCTTTTTTCTCGCCGTGATATTCAAAAATATGGGTTTCCACAATCGCATCGGTCGGGCAGGCCTCTTCGCAGAAACCACAGAAGATGCACTTGGTCAGGTCGATGTCGTAACGCTTGGTGCGGCGCGTGCCGTCTTCGCGTTCTTCCGATTCGATGTTAATCGCCATTGCCGGACAAACTGCCTCGCACAATTTACACGCAATACAGCGCTCTTCGCCGTTCGGATAACGGCGTTGCGCGTGCAAACCGCGGAAACGCACGGATTGCGGCGTTTTTTCTTCAGGGAAGTAAATCGTGTCTTTGCGGGCGAAGAAATTTTTGAGCGTTACGCCCATGCCTTTCACCAATTCGCCCAGCAGGAAGGTTTTTACTAAATTAGCCATTTTCGGATGCTCTTTTCGGATTGTTCTGTTTACAGGCCGTCTGAAAGCGGTTTTTTAACCTGCCGCGCCCACCATTTCTAAAAACTCTGCTTCGGTCAGCTTCGGGGTATCGTTGGCCAAGTCGTAATACGGAGCTTTGCAATCGATAAAGATTTGCGAAGTGGTTTCAAAGCCCGCGTTGTCGGCAAACAGCCCGGCGTTGATGTAATAATCGTTGCCAACTTTCACAAACAGATGTGTGCCGCAGTGTTTGCAAAAACAGCGTTGCGCCCATTCGGACGACTGATAATGCGCAATGTGTTCGCTGCCTGTAATTTCAGGCGACTGGGCGGCCAAAGTAAAAGACGCGCCACCGCCCCATACGCGGCATCTTCCGCAATGGCAGGCGTGGAGTTCGCGGTTTTCGGCGGTTTCCAGTGATACTGCGCCACACAGGCATTGAGCTTTCATTAGGTTCTCTCGGTTTGAAACGGTTAAAAATTTGGGTTATAGGCTACCTGAAAACTTTCAGACGGCCTCCCTGCCCTATTTCCACAAATTCAGCGGTGAAATCATCCACACGCCCAAAATCACGATGTAGGCGAAGCCGATCGGAATCAGCACTTTCCAGCCTAAACGCATGATTTGGTCGTAACGGTAACGTGGGAAAGTTGCACGGATCCACAGATACCAGTACAGCACCGCCGCCATTTTCACGAACATCCAGAATGCGGAAGGCGTACCGATAAAGCCCCAGCTTTGCGGGAACGGAGACAACCAGCCGCCGAGGAACATCAGTGATGTCAGCGCGGCAATCAGAATCATGAAAATGTATTCTGCAAGGAAGAACAGCGCGAACGCGAAGCCGGAATATTCGACGTGGTGGCCGGCAACGATTTCGGATTCGCCCTCTGCTACGTCAAACGGCGCGCGGTTGGTTTCGGCAACGGCGGAAATCAGATAGACGATGAAGATAGGGAAGAGCGGCAGCCAGTTCCAAGAGAATACCGAGCCGCCGGCAATACCTTTGGCTTGTGCGGCAACGATGTCGGAGAAGTTCATGCTGCCCGATACCATCACAACGCACACCAGCGCGGCACTCATGGCAATCTCGTAGGAAATGCTTTGTGCGGAAGCACGCATTGCACCCAAGAACGAATATTTGGAGTTGGAAGCCCAGCCCGCGATGATCACGCCGTAAACCGACAGCGAGGTAATCATCAGGATGTACAAAAGGCCAATATTGATGTTGGTCAGCACCCATTCTTCGTTGAACGGAATCACTGCCCATGCCGCAAAAGACGGGGCGAGCGACATAATCGGGCCGATATAGAACAGGGCTTTGTTTGACAGCTTCGGACGGGTTACCTCTTTAAACAAGAGTTTGAACACGTCGGCAAACGGCTGAATCAGACCCCACGGGCCGGTCACGTTCGGGCCGACACGAAGCTGCATAAAGCCGATGACTTTACGTTCGAAATACGTCAGGTAGGCAACGGTCAGAATCAGCGGAATCAGGATAATCACGATTTTGACGATGACGGATACCACCAAGCCTACGGTGATGCCCAAATCGCCCAGACCGAGCGTTGCGGCAAAGAGGTTTTGGAACCATTCTTGCATGATCAAGCTCCCGCCAGTTCAATAGTGTCCATCAACGCACCCAGCGCGGCATTTTCGGTATGCAGCGGCAGATGCACCACGTTTTCAGGCAAACCGGCATCGGCTTTGACGGCAACCGATACGCTTGCGCCGTTTTGTTTGGCGACAGCGGTTTGTCCGTCTTGCAGGCCCAAGCGTGCCAATGTGTTCGGATTTACACGCGCAGCAGGCACGGCGGCATGGCTGGTTTCTTGCAACGGCGCAGAACGACGCACGATAGAATCAGTGTGATAAATACCGATGCCGCCGACACGGACGAGGCGGTCTGAGGCCGTCTGAACGCCCTCCCCTGCCCATGTGCTGCGGTTGTCCAGTTTGGACGGCAGGCTTTCTGCATCCAGCGCATCTTTCAGAATCGCAGCGGTATCGTGGTATTCAAAACCTTTCAAGTCAAACAGGTTGCCCAATACGCGCAACACTTTCCACAGCGGACGCGAATCGCCGAAGCCTTGTACCACGCCGTGGAAAGATTGCAGACGGCCTTCCATATTGATGAAGCTGCCCGAAGTTTCGGTAAACGGCGCAATCGGCAACAATACGTCGCACACGTCCAGCAGCGTTTCGCTGACAAACGGTGTAAACGCCATCACGCTTTTCGCCTGTTTCAACGCGGCTACGGCTTTTGCACCGTCAACCGTATCGATTTCAGGCTCGACGTTGAGCAGCAAGACTGCCTGTTTCGGCGCGTTTGCCATTTCGGCAACGCTCTCGCCGGAGTTTACATTCAAGACATCCGCACCAACGCTGTTGGCGGCTTGCGGCAAAATGCCCAGCACTGCGCCGGTTGCATCTGCCAGCTCTTGTGCGGCGGCATAAATGGCGGCGTAATCAGGATGGTTTTGCACTTCCGCACCCAAAATCACTGCTGCTTTTTCAGCGTTTTTCAGGCTGGCGGTAACTGCGTGTTCCGCATTGCCAGACAGTTTTTTCAGACGGCCTGCCCATTTGTCGGGATGTGCGGCTTCTTGAGACAGAAGCGGCATAAACAATTCTTCTTTACTGCTGGCCAATACGCTCAAGGCCATACGGTCTTTGGCGGCACGGCGCAGGCGGGCGGTCAGGAGCGGCTGTTCTTTGCGCAAGTTCGCGCCGACTACCAATACGGCATCGTTGTCAGCCAAAGATTCAATGCT
>NZ_JBQCTZ010000261.1:0-4162 GCF_051963715.1 Neisseria sp. P0001.S005
GACGACGATTTTGAAATCCAGAAAAACGGCCTGACGTTCTTGGTTGACCCGATGAGCTACCAATATCTGGTTGGTGCAGAAATCGACTACACCGAAAGCCTGCAAGGTTCTCAATTCGTCATCCGCAATCCAAATGCAGAGACAACTTGCGGTTGCGGCTCATCCTTCTCCGTATAAACAATCCGTTTTTGCCACAAAAAACAGGCCATCTGTATCTTCAGACGGCCTTTTGTGTGAATTTATTTTAAACAATTTTATATTTACCTTATAATAATATCGGGCGTGAATATTTACTCTACGATAGACATAACATTGGACATGCATATTTCCATATAAATAAAAAATTATTGTCCAGCCGATTAACGACACAAAGGCAAACCGTACTTGGTCTGCCTGAGACTGCAGCCTCTGTTCTGGCTCGTATCATAAGCCAAGACAGCTCAAACACAATAACAAAACCTTAGGCCAAACCTATTTGGTTGACGCAGTCGAAATACTCATGGGATATCAATGAGCAAACAAGAAAAATTTTTCGACGTATACGTTTCCTATCCGCCAAACACGGATAGGGAGCGCATCCATGCCTGCCTGTATGAAAACCTGCCCGAAAACGAAGTTGAGAGCCTGATTCAAGCCTTGGCCGAGCGTCCGCAAGCCATTGTGGCCGAGAAATGCACCCAAGACGAGCGAGAAAATGCGCAGCATTACTTCGGCTATTTGGGTTTGGACGTGATCGTCCGTCAGGCTATGGAATTGGAAGCGGTTGAAGAAAAAGCTGTATTGGCAGTCAACACTCCCGACCCTATCCAATGCCCCGTCTGCATGACGATTATTGACGAACTAGATTCACAGGAATGTAAAACCTGCCACTTTGATTTGACAGAAAAAAATGAGCTTGCCATCCAGCGCAAGCGCATTGAATGGCAGGAAAGAATCTCTTTCGAGCATAAAAAACAAACCGAAATTGCCCACAAGCTCAAATATGAACGTGAGCAGGAAGAGAAAAAACTGCGCAAAAAAATCCGTGCCGAATTGGAATCCCAATTACGCAAAGAGTTAGGCCAAAATCCTGAGCTGGCCGCACTTGCAGCGAGGAAGAAAACACGGTTTCTGCTTACAATGGCTATCGTATTCGCCGTTTTGAGCCTGCTTGCACTCGGCTATATCGCTGCAAAATTCTTCTAAACTGATTTCAAAACTTAAGGCCGTCTGAAAAACAGATTTTCAGACGGCCTTTTATTTCCTTATTGATTGAACCATTTCAATCAAGCCTCTTGCACATCAACATCCACCGACCATCTGATTTTGCCGTCGCGGTTTTGCTGCAACACCTGCACCCACAAACTCACGGCGCGGTGCAAATCCTGTCGGGATATCGACTCGAGGAAGATTTGCGCGCGTTCGCGTTCGGCGAGGCGCACCATCAGCATGGGGGCGGCGCCGAACTGGGAGACGCTTTCGGGCAAAAGCGGGGCGAGAGTTTCTTTGGCGGCGTTGAGAAATTCCATCGCATCGGCAACACGCGGCGCGTCGGCGCGAATGGCGGTTTGAAAACCGAAGGGCGGCATGGCGAACATTTGCCGCTCGTTCAATTCGTTTTCGGCAAACATGGCGTAGTCCTGCGCTTTGACGGCGGCGAAGACGGGATGTTCGGGCAGTTGGGTCTGTATCAACACCTTGCCGGGTTTGTCGGCGCGCCCCGCCCTGCCGGATACCTGCATCAGCTCGGCAAACAGCCTTTCCGGCGCGCGAAAGTCCGCGCTGTACAGGCTGCCGTCGGCGTTCAACACGATAACAAGGTTGAGTCGCGCGAAATCATGGCCTTTGGCGAGCATCTGCGTGCCGACCAAAATGTCGATTTCGTTTTCGGCGATGCGGCGGTACAAATCTGCCCAGTCGTTTTTGTGCGCCGTGCTGTCCCTGTCGACGCGGACGACGGCGGCCTTGGGCAGGAAGGCGCGCAGGGTTTCTTCGACGCGCTGCGTGCCGTGTCCGACGGCGGTCAGGTCTTGGTTGCCGCAGTCGGGGCATTTGAACGGGATGGGTTCGCGGTGGTCGCAGTGGTGGCAGCGCAGTTGGCGGGCGCGTTGGTGCAATACCATTTTGGCGGAGCAGTTCGGGCAGCCGAAGGTATGGCCGCAGTCGCCGCAAAACAGCGCGGGCGCGAAGCCGCGCCGGTTGAGGTACACCAGCGACATGCCGCCTGCTTCAAAGTTCTGCTTCAAAAGCTGCAAGGCTTGCGGCGAGAAGCCGTTGTCGAGTTTCAGACGACCTACGTTGAGGATGTCCACTTGCGGCAGTTGCGCGGCGGCATGGGCGCGCTCGGTCAGTTGCAGCAGGCGGTACGCGCCGCTTTGCGCCTTGTGCCAGCTCTCCAAGCTGGGCGTGGCGCTGCCCAATACGACGGGGCAGCCGCTCTGCTTCGCCCGCCACACCGCCAAATCGCGGGCGTGGTAGCGCAATTCGTTGTCCTGTTTGAACGAGCCGTCGTGTTCCTCATCGACCACAATCAGCCCGACATCAGGCAAAGGCGTGAACACCGCCAGCCGCGTGCCGATCACCAGCTTTGCCTGCCCCAACATGGCACGCAAATAATCCTGCGTGCGCCTGCCTGCCGCCATCTGGCTGTGCAACACGGCGGTCGGCACGTCGGCAAAACGGTTTTCCACCCGCTCCAAAAGCTGCGGCGTGAGGTTGATTTCGGGCAACAGAAACAACACCTGCCGCCCCTGCGCCAATACTTTCGCCATCGCATCAAAATACACCTCGGTCTTGCCGCTGCCGGTGATGCCGTACAGCAGAAACGGCTGGAAGCTGCCGAAGGCCGTCTGAATTTCATCGGAAGCCTTCTGCTGGTCGGCGTTTAATACAAATTCAGAGTGCGAAGCCTGCCCGTGGTACGACCTTAAAACAGGTTTCGCCGCTTCCGTCGTTTCAATCCAGCCCTGTTCCGCCCAATCTTCGATTAATCTCGCCGCCTGCGCGTTCACCTGCTTCAACGCCGCCATCGTCATCCCGCCCAACAGCAGCGCATCCCACAAAGCCGCTTTTTTGTTGAACCGCGCCGGCGGCGGCGTTTGCGCCCTGCCCTGTTCGTTCAGCGCGTAAAACAACGGCGGCTGCGGCATTTCCACCGCGCGCGTTTCCTTCAAACCCTGCGGCAGCGCGGCAAACACCGCCTGCCCGGTCGGATAGTGGTAATAACGCGACGTAAATGCCAACAAATCACACCAGCTTTGAGGCAACGGCTTTTCTTCCATAAAGGTCGTCTGAACGCCCAAAATCCGCGCCGCATCCATATCCGGCGCAATATCCGTTTCCCACACAATCCCGACCACAGTCTTATTGCGGAAAGGCACAAGCACCCGCGTTCCCTGCGGCAGCGGCTCGGAATGGGAATAAGTCAAAAGGCCGTCTGAAAGCGGCACGTTTACGGCGATACGGTGATAGAACATACAAACAATCAAATTATTTTTTCGTATTTTAACAGCCGAAAGCTATTTTCAGACGATAATTTGAGCCTGAGTACAATGCAGACATGACAGAGGTTTGATACAATGCCTTACTTTCAACACACGCAAGTCTCTCGTATGAAAACCAAGTTAATCAAAATCTTAACGCCATTTGCCGTCCTTCCTTTGTTGGCATGCGGTCAACCTGCCGTATCCAACGCCAACGCGGCGCCTGCTCCGGCTGCCAAAGCGGAAGCGCCTGCCGACAAATCCGTTGCCGCTTCTTTGAAAGCGCGTCTGGAAAAAGTCTATGCCGCCCAAGATTTGAAAGTTTTGAGCGTCAATGAAACACCGATTAAAGGTATTTACGAAGTTGTCGTCAGCGGCAAACAAATCATCTATACCGATGCCAAAGGCGACTATATGCTTGTTGGCGACCTCATCAACGTCAACACGCGCCAAAGCATGACTGAAGAACGCGCCGCCGATTTGAACAAAATCGACTTTGCTTCCCTGCCTTTGGACAAAGCCATCAAAGAAGTACGCGGCAACGGCAAACTGAAAGTCGCTGTTTTCTCCGATCCGGACTGCCCGTACTGCAAACGCTTGGAACATGAGTTTGAAAAAATGACTGACATCACGATTTATACCTTCATGATGCCGATTCCAAGCCTGCACCCTGATGCCGCGCGCAAAGCCGAGCTGTTGTG
>NZ_JBQCTZ010000262.1:0-4115 GCF_051963715.1 Neisseria sp. P0001.S005
ATCCTGCCAAGGCTCGGTTTGCAGCCTTAAATTGCCAAGATGGTATGCCTCGCTCAACGTCTGGCAGATTTTATCCAAGCGCTCTTTATTGGCAGTGGCTTTGGCCTCATCCGTCAACGACAGCATGATTAATCCTGCTTCCGCATCATAACTCGTCCATGCCGCATTTTGTGCCAACATCTGCGCCGCACCTAATTTACGGGCGAAACGTTCGATAATGCTGTGCCAATTCTCAGTTTTAAACTCAGGCAAAGGAGCGAACTGAAGCTCTTCTTCATCTCCCTCCTCTTCTTCAGGCTCAGCAGACACAACCGGCTGCGGTACTTCCATCACATCAGCACGATGTGAATCTTCAAATGCATATGCTTCATCAAAATACGGAGGTGGAATTTCCTCATCCATGTGCGGATATTCTTCCGGCTCAGGGGCCGTCTGAACTTTTGCAACAGGCAATGGCGCCTCCGCTTCTTGCATCTGCACCGTTTGTGTTTTAGGCGGCTCAGCCGATACTTGGCTCGGCATTTCCTCCCAAGGCGGTACATCCGCCTGTTGTTGCAGAACAGGCTGAACGGTTTCTTCAGACGGCCTTTCAACGGCATCCTGTTTGGCAGAAGCAGCCTCTTTCTCAACCGCCGTTGCTGCTATCGGCTCAGATTTCGGCAGCTGAAAAGGCTTTTTTTCGGCCTCAGCTTTCTGATGGTCGGAATGCAAATCCGTATGTTCAATCTGACTTTGTGTATCGCAACCGGAAGCGGCCAACGGCGCAAATGCGAGCATGCGCAAAAGCGTCATGACAAAACCGGCATACTCGTCCGGAGCCAGCGGTAAATCCTGTTTGCCATGAATAGCACATTGATAATAAAGCTGAATTTGCTCGCCACTCAAAGCCTGACTTAATCGCAGCAAGGTTTCACGTTCAGGGTCGTCATTTGCCAAGGCAGAAGGAATGGTTTGAATCAAAGCCAAACGTTGCAACAACATGGCCAATTCTGCCAATGCGCTGTCAAAACCAATCGCTCTGGCGGACATTTCCTGAGCTTTTTCCAGCAAGGCCTCGCCGTTTTGATTGATGATTCCTTCAAGCAATTCAAACAGGTATTGTTTATCGACCGCTCCGATCATCTGGCGGACATCTTGTTCGGCCACTTTACCCGAACCCATGGCAATCGCCTGATCCAAAAGACTCAACGCATCGCGCATCGAGCCGGCGGCAGCACGGCCTAAAAGTTGCAAAGCCTGTGGCTGATAAGGAACGTTTTCACGGTCCAATACATGCGCCAAATGCTCGGCAACCTGCTGCGTTGTCATGTTGCGCAACACAAACTGCAGACAACGGCTCAATACGGTAATGGGGACTTTGTGCGGATCGGTGGTTGCCAAAATGAATTTAACGTGTTCAGGCGGTTCTTCCAAAGTCTTCAGCATGGCATTGAATGCGCTTTTGGAAAGCATATGCACTTCGTCGATGATATAGACTTTGTATTTACCCGCAGTCGGCGCGTATTGTGCGTTTTCCAACACTTCGCGGATATTGTCGATACCGGTATTCGATGCCGCGTCGATTTCCAATAAATCCACATAACGGCCGCTGTCGATTTGCGTACAGCTTTCACACTGACCGCACGGCTCGCCATGCACGGCATTTTCGCAGTTCAAGCTCTTAGCCAAAATCCTGGCAATCGTAGTCTTGCCCACACCGCGCGTCCCTGTCAGCAGATAGGCATGGTGCAGACGGCCTTCGTCGAGCGCGTTGCGCAGAGCTTTGACGACGTGTTCCTGACCGACCAAATCGGCAAAGGTTTTCGGACGCCATTTTCGTGCAAGAACTTGATAAGCCATGTTGTTTCTCTACGGGAAATAAATCGGAAGGCCGTCTGAAAAGAATTATCCGCTTTTCAGACGGCCTCAGAAAATGGCATATATTCTAGCATTTTTTTGATTTTTATTAAGGATTTTCTATCAAGCCGACAGCGACAGCATGTCATCGCAATGTTAGAATGCTACACAAATGATAAACAATTTGAAGCTCAAATCATTATGCCTGAAATCATACTACACAACCAGTCAGCCACAATGCAAGTCAATACAATGGGCGGATATATTGATTCCCTGATTCTAAAAGGACGGGAAGTCTTATTTCCGAAAACCAGCGTCCAAGTCGCTAATGACACAAAATTACGCGGCGGCATGCACGTTTGCTTACCCCAATTCGGACCGGACAGCAAAAATCATCTGGCCCAACATGGTTTCGGCAGAACTTCAGACTGGGAAATCCGCTATCAAAATGAATCGGATATCGGCTTGAAATTAATCAGCACAGAAAAAGGCTATGAACACGTCGAATGGTTGCTTGATTACAGCCTACCTAACGAAAATGAAGCCATCGCCATCCTAACCGTCTGCAATTACGGCGAATCGCCCGTCCGCACGTCTCCGGGATTCCACCCCTACTTTACCGCCGCCGGCACACAATTTGATTTCAACGGCGCGCCATACGATGCCGACTATATCTCCCATACCGAATTTGTTTCCTCCGACCAGGATGCACACGTTGCATTTGACGGCTTGAAACTGGATATCCGTACCCACAATCTGCCTGTGTATGCCCTTTGGAGCGATCGAAACGGCCAATATACTTGTGCAGAACCAACCGCAGAAGGCAATGCGTTTTTATCCCCTGCCCGAGGCGGACAATTTGTTTCAGGGCACAGTAAAAAACGTTACGCCATGAAAATCAGACTAATGGCTTAACTCCCTTACAAATCCTCAATATCTAAAAACCACCCCGAAGGGTGGTTTTCTTATGGTTTACAGGCCATTGTTATTGATTGCATTCGCAATATCGCGCACCGCTGTTACATACATGCGGCTGTGGTTGTATTGCCATACTGTGTAGAAGTTATTCAGGCCCAAATAGTATTCAAATACGCCCGGGCTGGTTTCCAAAGCATACAATACAGCCTTTTCATTATCCGCAACAGCAGCTTGAGGCACGACACCCAAAGCTTTGAAATCTGCGACAGTACGCGTCAAGGCAGTTTTCTCATCGATAATCGCCTGCAAGTGCGGAGTAATCGTCAGACTTACCGGCACAACCATCTTACCGCCGGTCTGCCAGCCATGCTGTTTCATATAATTGGCGACAGAAGCCGCCACATCGCCAATATTATTCCAAATATCGCGATGACCATCACCATCATAGTCCACCGCCCATTTACGGTAGCTTGAAGGCATAAATTGCGGCATGCCCATCGCGCCGGCATAGCTGCCTTTGAAGTCAAAGATATTTTCTTTTTCTTCTTTTGCCATCAGCAAAAGTTCGCTCAATTCGTTTTGGAAAAATTCGGCACGGCGGGGATAATCAAAGGCCAATGTACTCAAGGCATCGGCAACGCGGAAGCTGCCCGTATTTTTGCCGTAATTGGTTTCAATACCGAGAATCGCCACAATCAATTCGGCAGGTACGCCGTATTTGCGTGCCACATCATCGATTACGGCACGGTTTGCCGTATAGAATTGTCTGCCGCCATTAAATTTGGCTGCACCAGAGTTACCGGTGCGGAATTCATACCAAGGACGCGAAGTGCTTGGACGGTACATAATGGTAATAATGTTGCCTTTATACACCACGCCATTAAAGAAATTGCGCAATTCTTCCGCACTGAAACGGCGGTTTTTCACTTCATATTGGATAAACTGCTGAACATTGACGTTCTCATTAAAACCGCTGCTGGCAACAGATTCAGCCGCAGCATCAAATACAGGGCGTTTTACAGAGGAAACAGGCTCGACAGGTTTTGCCGTATCAACAGCAGGCTTTTGCGGGGTACTACATGAAGCCAGAGCCAAAGCAGCCAGACCCATCCCAAAGATTTTGATTTTATTCATAAATAATCTCTTTATTAAAATACTATGATAAATCCGAATACGAAAGAATATTCGTCCAACACATCATCTCTCTATGCCAACTGCCATACTTTTTAACCAGCCAAAAATATAAACAACTCGGCACTGATTTGCTTCGGCTCAAGCACATAAACAAGGCCGTCTGAAATCCAAGGAAACCCTTGATTTTCAGACGGCCTTGAATGAATCAATTACTCAGCGGCTGCAAC
>NZ_JBQCTZ010000263.1:0-4044 GCF_051963715.1 Neisseria sp. P0001.S005
TTGGATACTGCAGGTGTTAAAGACCGTAAACAAGCCCGTTCTAAATACGGTGCTAAGCGTCCTAAATAATTATCGGGGCTCAAATAGGCACGTCGGCCGCCTAAGCTGAACAACGGCCGAGTAAGTGAATACTCAATTGGGTATTCATGGGAATTGACCCAACTGAATAGATTAAAGGAAATTAAAATGCCAAGACGTAGAGAAGTCCCTAAGCGTGACGTACTGCCAGATCCTAAATTCGGCAGCGTTGAGCTGACTAAATTCATGAACGTATTGATGATTGACGGTAAAAAATCTGTTGCAGAACGTATCGTTTACGGTGCACTGGAACAAATCGAGAAAAAAACCGGCAAAGCAGCAATCGAAGTATTCAACGAAGCCATTGCAAACGCCAAACCTATCGTGGAAGTGAAAAGCCGCCGTGTAGGTGGTGCAAACTACCAAGTTCCTGTTGAGGTTCGTCCTTCACGCCGTTTGGCTCTTGCAATGCGCTGGGTTCGCGATGCGGCCCGCAAACGTGGTGAGAAATCCATGGACCTGCGTTTGGCAGGCGAGTTGATTGATGCGTCCGAAGGTCGCGGCGGTGCGTTGAAAAAACGTGAAGAAGTACACCGCATGGCTGAAGCCAACAAAGCATTCTCTCACTTCCGTTTCTAATTTTGAAAGGCTAATAAAATGGCTCGTAAGACCCCGATCAGCCTGTACCGCAACATCGGTATTTCCGCCCATATCGACGCGGGTAAAACCACTACTACAGAACGTATTTTGTTCTATACCGGTTTGACCCACAAATTGGGCGAGGTGCATGACGGTGCGGCTACTACCGACTACATGGAACAAGAGCAAGAGCGTGGTATTACCATTACCTCTGCTGCCGTAACTTCCTACTGGTCCGGTATGGCGAAACAATTCCCCGAACACCGTTTTAACATCATCGACACCCCGGGACACGTTGACTTTACCGTAGAGGTGGAGCGCTCTATGCGTGTATTGGATGGTGCAGTAATGGTTTACTGTGCGGTGGGCGGTGTTCAGCCACAATCTGAAACCGTATGGCGTCAAGCCAACAAATACCAAGTGCCACGCTTGGCGTTTGTAAATAAAATGGACCGTCAAGGTGCCAACTTCTTCCGCGTTGTTGAGCAAATGAAAACCCGTTTGCGCGCAAACCCTGTGCCTATCGTAATTCCGGTTGGCGCAGAAGACAGCTTCAGTGGCGTTGTTGACCTGCTGAAAATGAAATCTATCATCTGGAACGAAGCTGATAAAGGTACAACCTTTACCTATGGCGATATTCCTGCTGAGTTGGTTGAAACTGCTGAAGAATGGCGTCAAAACATGATTGAAGCTGCAGCAGAAGCCAGCGAAGAATTGATGGATAAATACTTGGGCGGCGACGAGCTGACTGAAGAAGAAATCGTAGGCGGATTGCGTCAACGTACTCTGGCAGGCGAAATCCAACCTATGTTGTGTGGTTCTGCATTTAAAAACAAAGGTGTTCAACGTATGTTGGACGCAGTTGTAGAATTGCTGCCAGCTCCTACCGATATTCCTCCGGTTCAAGGTGTTAATCCTAACACTGAAGAAGCCGACAGCCGTCAAGCCAGCGATGAAGAGAAATTCTCTGCATTGGCGTTCAAAATGTTGAACGACAAATACGTTGGTCAGCTGACTTTCATCCGCGTTTACTCTGGTGTCGTGAAGTCCGGTGATACCGTATTGAACTCTGTAAAAGGCACTCGTGAACGTATCGGCCGTTTGGTACAAATGACTGCTGCGGACCGTACTGAAATTGAAGAAGTACGTGCTGGTGATATCGCAGCCGCTATCGGTCTGAAAGACGTTACTACCGGTGAAACCTTGTGTGCGGAAAGCGCACCGATTATCTTGGAACGCATGGAATTCCCTGAGCCGGTAATCCATATTGCCGTTGAGCCGAAAACCAAAGCCGACCAAGAGAAAATGGGTATCGCCTTGAACCGTTTGGCTAAAGAAGACCCATCTTTCCGTGTTCGTACAGACGAAGAATCCGGTCAAACCATTATTTCGGGTATGGGTGAGCTGCACCTGGAAATTATTGTTGACCGTATGAAACGCGAATTCGGAGTGGAAGCAAATATCGGTGCGCCTCAAGTGGCTTACCGCGAAACTATCCGCAAAGAAGTCGAAGCCGAATACAAACACGCTAAACAATCCGGTGGTAAAGGTCAATACGGTCACGTTGTGATCAAAATGGAACCTATGGAGCCGGGTGGTGCAGGTTACGAATTTATCGATGAAATTAAAGGTGGTGTGATTCCTCGCGAATTCATTCCGTCTGTCGATAAAGGTATCCGCGATACCCTGCCTAACGGTATCGTTGCAGGCTACCCAGTAGTTGACGTACGCGTACGTTTGATCTTTGGTTCTTCACACGACGTTGACTCCTCTCAACTGGCCTTCGAATTGGCTGCTTCTCAAGCCTTCAAAGAAGGTATGCGTAAAGCCAATCCTGCTCTGCTTGAGCCGATCATGGCAGTTGAAGTGGAAACCCCTGAAGAATACATGGGTGACGTAATGGGCGACTTGAACCGTCGTCGTGGCGTTGTATTGGGTATGGATGATGACGGTATCGGCGGTAAAAAAGTCCGTGCCGAAGTACCTCTGGCAGAAATGTTCGGTTATTCTACCGACCTGCGTTCTGCAACCCAAGGCCGCGCTACTTACTCTATGGAGTTCAAGAAATATTCTGAAGCTCCTGCCCACGTAGCTGCTGCTGTAACTGAAGCCCGTAAAGGCTAATCAGGTAAATAGGTCGTCTGAAAGACTGAAATGATTTTTCAGACGGCCTCTGTTCTTTAATCGATCTTTAATGTAAAGGAATTAGCTCATGGCTAAGGAAAAATTTGAACGTAGCAAACCGCACGTAAACGTTGGCACCATCGGTCACGTTGACCATGGTAAAACCACTCTGACTGCTGCTTTGACTACTATTTTGGCTAAAAAATTCGGTGGTGCTGCAAAAGCTTACGATCAAATCGACAACGCTCCCGAAGAAAAAGCCCGTGGTATTACCATTAATACCTCACACGTAGAATACGAAACCGAAACCCGTCACTACGCACACGTAGACTGCCCGGGTCACGCCGACTACGTTAAAAACATGATTACCGGTGCCGCACAAATGGACGGCGCAATCTTGGTATGTTCCGCTGCCGACGGTCCTATGCCGCAAACCCGCGAACACATCCTGTTGGCCCGCCAAGTAGGCGTGCCTTACATCATCGTGTTCATGAACAAATGCGACATGGTTGACGATGCCGAGCTGTTGGAGCTGGTTGAAATGGAAATCCGTGACTTGCTGTCAAGCTACGACTTCCCAGGCGACGACTGCCCAATCGTACAAGGTTCTGCACTGAAAGCTTTGGAAGGTGATGCTGCTTACGAAGAAAAAATCTTCGAATTGGCTGCTGCCTTGGACAGCTACATCCCAACACCTGAGCGTGCAGTGGACAAACCTTTCTTGTTGCCTATCGAAGACGTATTCTCTATCTCTGGCCGTGGTACGGTAGTAACCGGTCGTGTAGAGCGCGGTATCATCCACGTTGGTGACGAGATCGAAATCGTAGGTCTGAAAGACACCCAAAAAACCACTTGTACCGGTGTTGAAATGTTCCGCAAACTGCTGGACGAAGGTCAAGCAGGTGACAACGTAGGCGTATTGCTGCGTGGTACTAAACGTGAAGACGTAGAGCGTGGTCAAGTATTGGCTAAACCAGGTACTATCACTCCTCACACCAAATTCAAAGCAGAAGTATACGTATTGAGCAAAGAAGAGGGTGGTCGTCACACTCCATTCTTCGCTAACTACCGTCCACAATTCTACTTCCGTACTACTGACGTAACTGGTGCAGTTACTTTGGAAGAAGGCGTAGAAATGGTAATGCCAGGTGAGAACGTAACCATTACTGTAGAACTGATTGCGCCAATCGCTATGGAAGAAGGTCTGCGCTTTGCGATTCGCGAAGGTGGTCGTACCGTAGGTGCGGGTGTGGTTTCTTCTGT
>NZ_JBQCTZ010000264.1:0-3929 GCF_051963715.1 Neisseria sp. P0001.S005
TTTCCGAATGGCAACACGCCATTCAGACGGCCTTCGACCATATCGTCAGCAGAAATATTGCCGTCGTGGCTCATGGTGCCGGCGTGTCCGCATTTTTAGCATGGCTGTATCAAGCCGACATCATGACGCAAAAACGCCTGACCAATATTATTTTGGTCTCGCCGCGTCCAGAAGCTTTTCCCGAGGACGAAATCCATACATTCCAGCGTGTCCGCTGCCCTTGCCGTACAGCGTTGGTTATCGCCGAAAAAAACGGCACGCCACGCGATTGGGCGCAAGAACAGGCCGACCGCTGGCATGCACGCCTGCTTCAATCGCCGCATTCCGGCCAGTTGAACGGTGCACTCGGTGGCTGGCAATGGGGCATGAAGCTGATGCAGGAAATGCTGTTGAGTAAGTAGTTTGAAGTGTCTATTAATAAACAAAGGCCGTCTGAAACCGATATGTATTTCAGACGGCCTTTGTTTACAAATATCATGTTAAATATAATTAAAAGAAACTATTCTCATTTCTTTTTTGAAGCAATATAATTCGGTTGTTTCGTTAAATTGAGTATAAAAATGCAAATACCATTTCATTTGGCTTTATTACCCACGCTGATTATCGCTTCCTTCCCTGTTGCTGCCGCCGATACGCAGGACAATGGTGAACATTACACCGCTACTTTGCCCACTGTTTCTGTGGTCGGACAGTCCGATACCAGCGTACTCAAAGGCTACATCAACTATGACGAAGCCGCCGTTACCCGCAACGGACAGCTCATTAAAGAAACGCCGCAAACCGTCGATACGCTCAATATCCAGAAAAACAAAAATTACGGCACAAACGATTTGAGTTCCATCCTTGAAGGCAATGCCGGCATTGACGCCGCTTACGATATGCGCGGCGAAAGCATTTTCCTGCGCGGCTTTCAAGCCGACGCATCCGATATTTACCGTGACGGTGTGCGCGAAAGTGGGCAGGTGCGCCGTAGTACTGCCAACATCGAGCGCGTGGAAATCCTGAAAGGTCCGTCTTCCGTGCTTTACGGACGCACCAACGGCGGCGGCGTCATCAACATGGTCAGCAAATACGCCAACTTCAAACAAAGCCGCAGCATCGGTGCGGTTTATGGCTCGTGGGCAAACCGCAGCCTGAATATGGACATCAACGAAGTGCTGAACAAAAACGTCGCCATCCGCCTCACCGGCGAAGTCGGGCGCGCCAATTCGTTCCGCAGCGGCATAGACAGCAAAAACGTCATGGTTTCGCCCAGCATTACCGTCAAACTCGACAACGGCTTGAAATGGACGGGGCAATACACCTACGACAATGTGGAGCGCACGCCCGACCGCAGTCCGACCAAGTCCGTGTACGACCGCTTCGGACTGCCTTACCGCATGGGTTTCGCCCACCCGAACGATTTTGTCAAAGACAAGCTGCAAGTCTGGCGTTCCGACCTCGAATACGCCTTCAACGACAAATGGCGCGCCCAATGGCAGCTCGCCCACCGCACGGCGGCGCAGGATTTCGACCATTTCTATGCAGGCAGCGAAAACGGCAGCCTAATCAAGCGCAACTACGCCTGGCAGCAGACCGACAACAAAACCCTGTCGTCCAACTTCACGCTCAACGGCGACTACCACATCGGCCGTTTTGAAAACCACCTGACCATAGGCTTGGATTACAGCCGCGAACACCGCAACCCGACATTGGGTTTCAGCCGCGCCTTTACAGCCTCCATCAACCCCTACGACCGCGCAAGCTGGCCGGCTTCGGGCAGGCTGCAACCCGTCCTCACCCAAAACCGCCACAAAGCCGACTCCTACGGCATCTTTGTGCAAAACATCTTCTCCGCCACGCCCGACTTGAAATTCGTCCTCGGCGGCCGTTACGACAAATACACCTTTAATTCCGAAAACAAACTCACCGGCAGCAGCCGTCAATACAGCGGCCATTCGTTCAGCCCCAACATCGGCGCAGTGTGGAACGTAACGCCTGCCCACACGCTCTACGCCTCGTATAACAAAGGCTTCGCACCTTATGGCGGACGCGACGGCTATTTGAGCATCGACACTTCGTCTTCCGCCGTGTTCAACGCCGATCCCGAATACACCCGCCAATACGAAACCGGTGTCAAAAGCAGTTGGCTGGACGACCGCCTCAGCACCACATTGTCCGCCTACCAAATCGAACGCTTCAATATCCGCTACCGTCCCGACGCGCAAAATGATCCCTACACTTGGGCTGTCGGCGGCAAACACCGTTCGCGCGGTGTGGAACTGTCCGCCATCGGACAAATCATCCCCAAAAAACTCTATCTGCGCGGCTCGTTGGGCATGATGCAGGCGAAAGTCGTTGAAGACAAAGAAAATCCCGACCGAGTGGGCATCCATTTGGACAACACCAGCAACGTTACCGGCAACCTGTTCTTCCGTTACACGCCGACCGAAAACCTCTACGGCGAAATCGGCGTAACCGGTACGGGCAAACGCTACGGCTACGATTCAAGAAATAAAGAAGTCACCACGCTTCCAGGCTTTGCCCGAGTTGATGCCATGCTCGGCTGGAACCATAAAAATGTTAACGTTACCTTTGCCGCTGCCAATCTGCTCAATCAAAAATATTGGCGTTCGGGCTCTATGCCGGGTAATCCGCGTGGCTATACTGCTCGGGTAAATTACCGTTTCTGATGAAATCAGGCAAAGGCCGTCTGAAAATAAGGCTAATTATCCAAGCCATATTTCAGACGGCCTTTATAAAGGCTGAAATAAAACTAAACATATTTTTTCACTCAAATTGAACACGCCTTCAACAAAATGCCATAAAATCCGCACATTGATTTGAATGTAAAGAGATACCTATGAAATTGAAAACCTTAGCTTTGACTTCATTGACCCTGTTGGCATTGGCCGCTTGCGGCAAACAGGCTGAAACCAGCGTTCCGGCAGACAGCGCCCAAAGCAGCGCATCCGCTCCGGCAGCGCCAGCCCCATTGACCGAAGGCGTGAACTACACTGTATTGTCTACGCCTATTCCGCAACAACAGGCCGGCAAAGTCGAAGTATTGGAATTCTTCGGCTACTTCTGCCCGCATTGCGCCCATTTGGAGCCGGTTTTGAGTGAGCACACCAAAACGTTCAAAGACGATACCTACCTGCGTCGCGAGCATGTGATTTGGGGCGACGAAATGAAACCTTTGGCACGTTTGGCCGCTGCAGTGGAAATGGCTGGCGAATCAGATAAAGCCAACAGCCATATTTTCGATGCAATGGTTAATCAAAAAATCAATCTGGCCGATACCGATACCCTGAAAAAATGGTTGTCAGAGCAAACTGCATTTGATGGCAAAAAAGTATTGGCTGCATTTGAAGCTCCTGAAAGCCAAGCGCGTGCAGCTCAAATGGAAGAGTTAACCAATAAATTCCAAATCAGTGGCACACCGACCGTTATCGTCGGCGGCAAATACCAAGTCGAATTTAAAGACTGGCAGTCCGGCATGACCACGATTGATCAGTTGGTGGACAAAGTACGCGAAGAGCAGAAAAAGCCGCAATAAGTTGAAGGTTGAATAAGCAAAGGCCGTCTGAAAATAGGATTTCAGACGGCCTTTTATATTAGACGTTATAGAATAGATGGTTGCTAAAGCCTCATGGTTTTAAATCAGAATGCAAAACCAAAACGCCGTCTGAAACTTTTCAGACGGCGTTTTCTGTCAAATCGGCTTACAAACCCGGGAACATGCCTTTCATTCCCTTCATGCCTTTGGCCAAACGCATCAGTTTGCCCAAACCGTTGCCGCTGAACATCTTCATCATTTGTTGCATTTGTTCAAATTGTTTGAGCAATTTATTCACTTCCTGCACGGTTGTGCCCGCACCCATTGCAATACGGCGTTTGCGGCTGGCTTTGAGCAGGGCAGGGTTGGCGCGTTCTTTAGGGGTCATCGA
>NZ_JBQCTZ010000265.1:0-3912 GCF_051963715.1 Neisseria sp. P0001.S005
TCATCGCCTGCTTGTTGTTCCAAACGGCGTTTGAGCTGAGACAAAGAGGCGGAGTTTTCATAACCGCATGCGCGTGCAAGCTTGGTCAATGAGCCGGCTTCTTCAACCAGTAACAGAAAATTGGTCAAATGCAGTTGAGCTTTGTTCATAATGGTAGTTTCCTTGGAATCAAAGATTAGGGTAAAGGTTTTTAATAACGGCCAAAACGGCATCATTTTGCGCTGCCGAGCCTATGGTTATGCGGACACACTGTTTCAAAAGCGGATGACTGCCATGCAGTTTTTTAATCAGTATGCGGTTTTGCTTCAATGTTTCAAACAGCTCGTTCTCATCAGGGACACGAACGGTAATAAAGTTGGCTTCGCTCGGAAAAACTTGCAAACGGTTTAATTTCAGCAATTCATTCATCACGCGCGAACGCTCATTTTTTAATGTATCAATATTTTGCTGAATGATTTGATGATGTTTCAATGAGAATTTTGCCGCCGCCAAGCTTAATTGATTCATATTATAAGGAGGAAGAATTTTAGCCAGTTCACCCATAATGCTTGGACTTGCCGCCGCATATCCCATCCGCAAGCCTGCAAAGCCGATTTTACTGATGGTGCGCATTACGACCAGATTTTCGACTTCGCCCGCCCACGGAAGGAAACTGTCATGATGAAACGCACCATATGCCTCATCGACAACCACAATGCCGGTAGCCGCGCGAATGATTGCCTCTACTTCTTCCCGCTTAAAGCACACACCAGTAGGGTTATTGGGATAGGCAATAAAAATTAATGATGGCTGATGTTGCTCGATAGCGGTCAAAACGGCAGGGAGATTTAAAGAAAAATCTGGATTTAAGGGAACGCCGACATATTCCATGCCATAAAGCGCGGCATTATGACGATACATAACGAAACTTGGCTCAATACCCAATACACGCGCATTTGGTTTGGCAACCAGCATAGTCAAAAATTGGATAAGCTCGTCGGAGCCGTTGCCTAACGCGATTTCCGCCTTATCGGGAATACTGAAAACCTCCCTCAATTCTTCATAAATACCGCTCTTGGCAGCATGGGGATACAAATGAATCGGTGCCTGCTTTGCCAAATCCGCCCATTCTGACAATAAAGATTCATACCCGGCGAAAGGATGATGCGGACACTCCATGGCGTCCAACTTAATAAAACCTTCCGGCAAATCGGCAACCTGATAGGCTGTCATTACTTTAATGTCATCACGGATAACATCAGCAACGCGATTCATGGTTTTCTATCCTCCTGAGATAAAGTGTTTATAATAGTAGCACAATCTTTACTAGATATATATATTGATAAGACTATAAAACAAGATAAAGTTTCATTCGTTTGAAGAAAAAACAATAAATCCTTTCTTCAGCATCTTTAAGCAATATTCTTGGCTTACCCTGCCTTTTTAGCGGTATAATTTTAAGTTTTCCAGTACGGCTTTACGCCCTCAATATTGTGAACAATACACGCTCCCCATTACCTTATCTTGCAACTTCCATAAGCCTTATCCTGCTGATTCTGCTTTCCTTGTCATGGGAATTGTGGATCGCACCATTGCGCGAAGGCGGCTCATGGCTGGCACTGAAAGCCCTGCCGCTGTGCCTGCCGTTGACCGGTATTTTGAAAAAACGCATCTACACTTATCAATACAGCTCCATGCTGATTCTGATTTACTTTGCCGAAGCCTGTATGCGCCTGGCTGACACAGCCGTCGCCAGCCGGATTTGTGCCGCCGTTTCCGTATTATTGTGTATTGCCTTTTTCCTCGGCTGCCTTGCATTTATCAATCAACAAAAACACACATCAAAATGACCTACCACACACTTTCAGACGGCCTGACTGAATCTTCAATGAAAACCTTTTGGCCTTTATGGCTCAGTTTTCTTTGGATTTGCGCCGTCCCTTTTCTTTCACTCTACCGAGTCGGCCCACTGCCCAGCTTTTATTTGGAAGCCATCTCACTGAGCGGCTCATTGGTACTGACATTGATTAGCGCACACAAAGGCCTGCTGAATATCCGCCTTCCTGCACTCAGTATCGGCTTGTTTGCCATGGCTGCATTTTGGTCACTCCAAGCGCGCCTCATGCATTCCACCTACCCCGGCATGAGCGACATCACTGCCTGGACATTTGTCATTTTGGCACTGGGCGCATGGTCGGTGCGTGGCTGGATAGCAGCTTACGGACAGGAACGCATCGTCAGCATTTTTGCTTGGTCTTTATTGATAGGTGCAACCATACAGGCTGCTATCGTTTGGCTGCAATTTAAAGGCTGGTCCAACGTAGAGTGGTTGAACGGCATCATTGCCCGAAGCAGCGGTACCGTAAACGGCCAACTCGGCCAGCGCAATCATTTGGGACATTATTTGATGTGGGGCATTTTGGCAGCATCCTATTTATGGATGGCGCGCAAAATGTCCAATGCAGCAGGTTTTCTGTTCGTATTGGCATTGACTGCGACCCTCGGCCTTGTCAACTCGCGCACCATCTTGGGCTACATTGCCGCCCTATTCCTGATTACGCCGTTATGGTTTTGGCGTACCCGTTTCCAACACAAACGCGCACTGTGCATTTTCCTTCTGACCGCCATCCTGGCCGCTGCTTTCCAATTCGGCATGGGCAGCCTGTTGGATTTGTTTGGCAACATCAAATACGAAACCGCTGTCGAACGCGCAGGTACCAGCGGTTTTGAAGGCTCCATGCGCCAAATCGAATGGAGCAAGGCATGGATTGCCTTTCAATCCGCACCTTGGTTCGGACATGGCTGGAACAGCTTTGCCCAGCAAACCTTCCTGATCAATGCCCAACAACAATACTTCCCCAACAATATTCTCGGCGTACTGTTTACCCATTCGCACAATATCGTCATGCAGTTATTGTCTGAAATGGGCATTGCCGGCACCTTGCTTGCAACCTTAACCCTGCTTGCAGCCGTATGGCGACTGTCGGGCCGCAACCAAACGCCGGCTTCCCTGTTTTTGCTGACCGCCGCCGCCGTCAGCCTCTGCCACAGCATGCTCGAATATCCGCTTTGGTATATTTATTTTCTCACCGTATTCAGCCTGATTCTGTCGCTTACACCTTCTTATCCGAAAGATGTTTCAGACGGCCCTTTATCTACCCGAATCAGACAGTGGGCAGGCGGTATAGCCGCTTTATCGATTTTAATCGGCATGGCAAACCTCAGCTGGGAATATCAAAATCTGACCCAATATAGCCGTGTAGGGGAAACCGACAATCCGCAAACAGTTCAAAATAAAATCGACGGTTTGCAGCAGCTCTCCAAAGAAAGTCCCATGCTTGCCTATTACGCCGATTTAAGTTTAAGCAAACGTGCAGACCCGACCGATGCCTACATCCGCCCGTGGGCAGAAGAAGCCGCACTCAAAGCCCTGACCTACCGCCCCTACTCCAGCGCCTATCAAGTCGGCCTCTACCTCTACCGACAAGGCAAGAAAGAAGAAGGTGCGCAATGGATGCAGGCAGTGCAATATTATTACCCCTATATGATGTATTTCTACGCCGACAAAATACGCAGCCATCCGGCATTCGCCCCCCTGCTGCCCAAACTTTTGTCCGATTGCAAAGATTTCATCAATGCACCGAAACACCAAACTGCCAAATCATGCGACAAACCCTAAACAAAATACACTCAATTGTCAGTTTGTCCTTACAGGCCGTCTGAAAATGTAAAGAGCGACAAGTTTCTATGCAAAAAAGCGCAAAAGCACAGAAAATTACGCTATCAACAAAAGCAGATTGCATGTTAAGATTGAATACAACTCTATTTTAATCGCCGCACCGCCTATTTAGTGCCACGGCGCATACAATCACGAAAAGGAAATTCCATGAGTCGCGTATTACTCGTAGATGACGATGCCCTCTTGACCGAATT
>NZ_JBQCTZ010000266.1:0-3910 GCF_051963715.1 Neisseria sp. P0001.S005
TTCATAAAAACCTTTTTTATAGGCGGAGCGGATGCCGTTGACGTTGGCAGAGATGATTTTCAACATAAGATTTGAGTGATTTTTAAAAACGGATAATAGGATTGAGGTTTTCAGACGGCCTGCAAGTCATAAACAAATACTTTGGAATTGCGGCCGTTGGCATTGTATTCCTGCCGGCGTTCGGCAGGCAGGTCATCGGCTAAGGCCGTCTGAAAGCCTCGTTCGACAAACCATTCGCCCGTATGCGTGGATAAGGCAAAGAGCGTTTTAATATTTAAGGCGCGTGCTTTTTGAAACAGATGTTCCAACAGCAATTCGCCGTAGCCGCCATCACGCGCTTCGGGCGACACCACCAGGCAGGCCAATTCGCCGCAGTCCGGTTCGGAAAAGGTTTTCAACGCCACGCAGCCGTAAATGTTTTGATCGTGTTCCAATACGGAAAAACTAGAAATATGGTTTTCCAAATACTCGCGGCTGCGGTGTAACAAGATGCCTTGTTCCGCCAACGGACGGATTAAGGCGATGATGTGCGGAATGTCGTCGCTGCGTGCCTGACGGATGGAAACAAACGGCTCACGGGCAATAGATGTACCGCTGCCCTCGCGGGTAAACAGCTCGCGCAACAGGCTGCCGTCTTCACGGCCGTTGAGAATCTGCACCCGCGATACGCCGTTTTCCAACGCGCCTACCGCCGCATGCAGCAAATCGGCCGGCACATCGGGATTGTCGTGTATCAGCTCCTGCACTTCGCCGACAGACAAAGTATTGGCCAAAGAGCCGTCGGCACGACGAATACCGGCTTCTTCGGTCAAGAAAACCAGCTTCTCCGCCTGCAAAGCCATGGCCACTTCCTGCGCGGTTTCGCACATACTCAGATTGAAGGTTTTGCCGCTGTACGAATGTCCCAAAGGACTGATAAGCACCACGGCACCGCCATCCAAACGCAAACGGATTTCTTCCGCGTCGATTTTGCGGACGGTACCGGTATAGCCCATGTCCACGCCGTCGATAACGCCCAACGGACGGGCGGTAATAAAGTTGCCGCACGCGATAACCGGCGGCTTGCTCCGTTGCTGCGCAGATACGCTGCTGAACAAGGCGGCTTCCACATCGCTGCGGATAATCCCCGCCACCTGCTTCACTTCCATCAAAGTCGCTTCATCGGTAATCCGACGGCTGCCGCTGTATTTCGGAACAAAATTCCGACCCGAAGCCAATTTGTCGAGCAAATGCCGCAAACCGTGTACCAAGACCAAACGCAAGCCCAAGCTGGCCAACAGATTCAAATCTGCGGCCAAACGAATTAGGGTTTCGCCTTCCAACAGGCTGTCGGTCACGCCGACCACCATGGTTTTGCCGCGCAAATATTGAATATAGGGCGCGGCTTCGCGAAAGCTGGCAACAAAATGGGCGATGTTACTCATAGCAAGGCAAGATAAAAGAGTTGCATAATCAAAACCGTCAGCGCAATCAGCGATGCCAACGTCCAGTTGAAACCGTCCTTGCGCGTTTTGACCACCGCCTGCTCTTCCGCCTTAGGCTCTTCCTTGAGCGCGCTATTGAGCAAATCGGAAATTTCTTTGCGCGAGAGTTTGGAATGCTTGAGAATTTGCGCACCGATGTTATGCACGAGGCGCACATCTGTTACCGCCACAGGCAAATGGGCCGGATCGGACGGCAGGTTGCCCGACAGATAATCCTTGGCCTTAAACATCCCCGAACAACGCGTGCAGACCACGAAACCCTGCGCCACGTTCAACTGGGCATCTTTCACCCAATGCGGTGTTTTACAATGAGGACAAGAACAAGCAGGCATGAGTATTTTCCGTAAGTGTATTAAATCAAAAATATATTTTAGCTAATGTTTCAGGCCGTCTGAAAACTGTTTCAGACGACCTGAGCATGATGTTATGGTTTAAACCGCGCCGTAACGTTCGCGATAGGCTTTGACCGGCTCGAAAAAGCCTCCAAATTCGGCATTGTTTTGCAAGAGCGTGAACAAATCGTTCAAATTGGCAATCGAAACCACCGGCAGGCCGTATTGTTTTTCGACTTCCTGCACCGCCGACAATTCGCCCGTGCCTTTTTCCATACGGTCGAGCGCAATGGCCACTGCGGCAGGCGTTGCGCCTTCGGCCTCAATCAGTTTGACCGACTCGCGCACGGATGTGCCGGCGGAAATCACATCATCGATAATCAGCACGCGGCCTTTCAAAGGCGCGCCTACCAACACACCGCCCTCGCCGTGGTCTTTGGCTTCTTTGCGGTTGTAGGCAAACGGTACGTTTACGCCTTTTTCCGCCAACATCATCGCTGTTGCCGCCGCCAAAATAATGCCTTTATAGGCCGGGCCGAACAGCATGTCGAACTTCACGCCGCTGGCAATAATGGCCTCGGCGTAAAACTTCGCCAGCTGCAAAGTCGATGCGCCGTCATTGAACAAACCGGCATTGAAAAAATAAGGCGACTGACGGCCGGCCTTGGTCGTAAATTCGCCGAATTTCAACACGTTTTGTGCCAAAGCGAATTTGAGGAAGTCTTGACGGAAATCGGACATTTGGGTTCTCCCGAAAGATGTTGATTTATCAAAGAAACGATTATAAAGGATTCATGCGGAAAAATCAGGCCGTCTGAAAGCAGGTTCAACTCGCTTTAAACCGACTTGCCCTATTCCCTTTCAAACTGACAAGGCGACATTACCGTCTTATCCCGGCAATCAAAACGGATTATTCCCGATGATACGGATGATTGTGCAAAATCGAAACGGCGCGATAAAGCTGCTCGGTCAGTAAAACGCGCACCATGCCGTGCGGCAAGGTCAGGCTGGAAAGGCGCATCATCATATTTGCCTGCTGTTTCAAACGGTCGGTCATGCCGTCTGCGCCGCCGATAATAAAGCAGACGTGTTCGCCGTTTTGCTGCCAGCTTTTCAAATGTTGCGCCAATTCAACCGAAGTCGGCGCTTTGCCGCGCTCGTCCAATACCACCAAAAACGCGCCCTGCGGTATGGCTTCCAACAGGCGTTTTTCTTCAGCCACCATGCCCTGAGCCGCATTCACACCCGCGCCGCGTTTCTCTGGCTTGATTTCTTTCAGCGCATAATTGACATCGCGCCCGAAGCGTTTGGCGTACTCGCCGACGGCTTCATCCACCCAACGCGGCATTTTCGTGCCGACAGCCAAGACGGTGATATTCATGGAGTATCCTTTGTTATCGAATTGTCGGTTGGGCACTATGGTCAAGCAAGCCCTTAACCTTTTCAAACCATGAGCCAATGACCACGCAACCGACTGAAAATAAAAGGCCGCCTAAAAGCCGAATGTATCCCGTTCGGCTGTTTCAGACGGCCTTTCAATGATTAGCAGTGAACCAGTGTACCTTCGTTTTCGCCGGTTACCACGCGTTTGAGTGAGCCTTCTTTAGCAATGCCGAATACCACGATATTGAGTTTGCGTTCGCGGCAGAGGGCGAAAGCGGTGGCATCCATCACTTTGAGATTCTTCAACAAGGCTTCGTCAAAAGTAATGGTTTCGTAGCGTGTTGCAGATGGGTCTTTTTTCGGGTCTGCGGTGTACACGCCGTCGACGTTGGTGGCTTTGAGCATCACGTCGCAGTTCATTTCCGCACCGCGCAATGCAGCGGCAGTGTCGGTCGTGAAGAACGGGTTACCGGTACCGGCGGCGAAAATCACGACTTTGCCTTCTTCCAAATATTGAATGGCTTTAGGACGGGCGTAAGTTTCAGCGATTTGTTGCATGGAAAGTGCGGATTGAACACGCGCTTTGATGCCCAAGGTTTCAAATGCGTCTTTGAGTGCCAACGCGTTCATCACGGTTGCCATCATGCCCATGTAGTCGGCAGTGGCGCGGTCCATGCTGCCTGCTTGTGCAGATACGCCGCGGAAAATGTT
>NZ_JBQCTZ010000267.1:0-3910 GCF_051963715.1 Neisseria sp. P0001.S005
AATTCGGTCAAGAGGGCATCGTCATCTACGAGTAATACGCGACTCATGGAATTTCCTTTTCGTGATTGTATGCGCCGCGGTACTAAATGGCAGTACGGCGCTTAAAATAGAGTTGTGTTCAATCTTAACATGCAATCTGCTTTTGTTGATAGCGTAATTTTCTGTGCTTTTGCGCTTTTTTGCATAGAAACTCGCTGCTCTTTACATTTTCAGACGGCCTGTAAGGACAAACTGACAATTGGGCGTGTTTTGTTCAGGGTTTGTCGCATGATTGGGCAGTTTGGTGTTTCGGTGCGTTGATGAAATCTTTGCAATCGGACAAAAGTTTGGGCAGCAAGGGAGCGAATGTCGGGTGACTGCGTATTTTGTCAGCGTAGAAATACATCATATAAGGATAATAATATTGCATTGCCTGCATCCATTGCGCACCTTCTTCTTTTTTGCCTTGTCGGTAGAGGTAAAGGCCGACTTGGTAGGCGCTGGAGTAGGGGCGGTAGGTCAGGGCTTTGAGTGCGGCTTCTTCCGCCCACGGACGGATGTAGGCATCGGTCGGGTCTGCACGTTTGCTCAAGCTCAAATCGGCGTAATAGGCAAGCATGGGGCTTTCTTTGGAAAGTCGTTGCAAGCCGTCGATTTTGTTTTGAACCGTTTGCTGATCATCGGTTTTCCCTACACGGCTATATTGGGTCAGATTTTGATATTCCCAGCTGAGGTTTGCCATGCCGATTAAAATCGATAAAGCGGCTATACCGCCTGCCCATTGTCTGATTCGGCTAGATAAAGGGCCGTCTGAAACATCTTTCGGATAAGAAGGTGTCAGAGACAGAATTAGGCTGAATACGGTAAGGAAGTAGATATACCAAAGTGGATATTCGAGCATGCTGTGACAGAGGCTGACGGCGGCGGCAGTCAGTAAAAACAGCGAGGCCGGTGTTTGGTTGCGTCCCGATAGTCGCCACACAGCTGTAAGCAGGGTTAAGGCTGCGAGCAAGGTGCCGGCAATGCCCATTTCGGACAATAACTGCATGACGATATTGTGCGAATGGGTAAATAGTACGCCGAGGATGTTGTTGGGGAAGTATTGTTGTTGGGCATTGATCAGGAAGGTTTGTTGGGCAAAACTGTTCCAGCCATGGCCGAACCAAGGTGCGGATTGAAAGGCAATCCATGCCTTGCTCCATTCGATTTGGCGCATGGAACCTTCAAAACCGCTGGTGCCTGCGCGTTCGACAGCGGTTTCGTATTTGACGTTGCCAAACAAGTCCAACAGGCTGCCCATACCGAATTGGAAAGCGGCGGCCAGGATGGCGGTCAGGAGAAAAATGCACAGTGCGCGTTTGTGTTGGAAATGGGTACGCCAAAACCATAACGGCGTAATCAGGAATAGGGCGGCAATGTAGCCTAAGATGGTGCGCGAGTTGACAAGGCCGAGGGTCGCAGTCAATGCTAATACGAACAGAAAACCTGCTGCATTGGACATTTTGCGCTCCGTCCATAAGTAGGATGCCGCCAAAATGCCCCACATTAAATAATGTCCCAAATGGTTGCGTTGGCCGAGTTGGCCGTTTACGGTGCCGTTGCTTCGGGCAATGATGCCGTTCAACCATTCTACGTTGGACCAGCCTTTAAATTGCAGCCAGACGATAGCGGCCTGTATGGTTGCCCCTATCAATAAAGACCAAGCAAAGATGCTGACGATGCGTTCTTGTCCATAAGCTGCTACCCAGCCGCGAACCGACCATGCGCCCAGTGCCAAAATGACAAAGGTCCAGGCAGTGATGTCGCTCATACCGGGGTAGGTGGAATGCATGAAGCGCGCTTGGAGCGACCAAAATGCAGCCATGGCAAACAAACCGAGACTGAGTGCTGGAAGACGGATATTCAGCAGGCCTTTGTGTGCGCTAATCAATGTCAGTACCAATGAGCCGCTCAGTGAGATGGCTTCCAGATAAAAGCTGGGCAATGGGCCGACTCGGTAGAGTGAAAGAAAAGGGACGGCGCAAATCCAAAGAAAACTGAGCCATAAAGGCCAAAAGGGTTTTACTGAAGATTGGGTCAGGCCGTCTGAAAGTGTGTGGTAGGTCATTTTGATGTGTGTTTTTGTTGTTTGATAAATGCAAGGCAGCCAAGGAAAAAAGTAATGCACAATAATACGGAAACGGCGGCGCAAATCCGGCTGGCGAGAGCCGTGTCTGCCAGGCGCATACAGGCTTCGGCAAAGTAAATCAGAATCAGCATGGAGCTGTATTGGTAAGTGTAGATGCGTTTTTTCAAAATGCCGGTCAACGGCAAGCACAAAGGCAGGGCTTTCAGTGCCAACCATGAGCCGCCTTCGCGCAATGGCGCGATCCATAATTCCCATGATAAGGAAAGCAGGATCAGCAGGATAAGGCTTATGGAAGTTGCAAGATAAGGTAATGGGGAGCGTGTATTGTTCACAATATTGAGGGCGTAAAGCCGTACTGGAAAACTTAAAATTATACCGCTAAAAAGGCAGGGTAAGCCAAGAATATTGCTTAAAGATGCTGAAGAAAGGATTTATTGTTTTTTCTTCAAACGAATGAAACTTTATCTTGTTTTATAGTCTTATTAATATATATATCTAGTAAAGATTGTGCTACTATTATAAATACTTTATCTCAGGAGGATAGAAAACCATGAATCGCGTTGCTGATGTTATCCGTGATGATATTAAAGTAATGACAGCCTATCAGGTTGCCGATTTGCCGGAAGGTTTTATTAAGTTGGACGCCATGGAGTGTCCGCATCATCCTTTCGCCGGGTATGAATCTTTATTGTCAGAATGGGCGGACTTGGCAAAGCAGGCACCGATTCATTTGTATCCCCATACTGCCAAGAGCGGTATTTATGAAGAATTGAGGGAAGTTTTCGGTATTCCCGATAAAGCGGAAATCGCGTTGGGTAACGGCTCCGATGAGCTTATCCAGTTTTTGACTATGCTGGTTGCCAAACTAAATGCGCGTGTATTGGGTATTGAGCCAAGTTTCGTTATGTATCGTCATAATGCCGCACTTTATGGCATGGAATATGTCGGCGTCCCCTTAAATCCGGATTTCTCTTTAAATCTTCCTGCCGTTTTGTCTGCGATTGAGCAACATCAGCCGTCATTAATTTTTATTGCCTATCCCAATAACCCTACCGGCGTATGTTTTAAACGAGAAGAAGTAGAGGCGGTCATTCGTGCGGCAACCGGCATTGTGGTTGTCGATGAGGCATATGGCGCGTTTCATCATGACAGTTTCCTTCCGTGGGCGGGAGAGGTTGAAAATCTGGTCGTAATGCGCACCATTAGTAAAATCGGCTTTGCCGGCTTGCGGATGGGGTATGCGGCGGCAAGTCCAAGCATTATGGGTGAACTGGCCAAAATCCTTCCGCCTTACAATATGAATCAATTAAGCTTGGCGGCGGCGAAATTCTCATTGAAGCATCATCCAATCATTCAGCAAAACATTGATACATTAAAAAACGAGCGTTCGCGCGTGATGAATGAATTGTTGAAATTAAACCGTTTGGAAGTTTTTCCGAGCGAAGCCAACTTTATTACCGTTCGCGTTCCTGATGCGGACGGGCTGTTTGAAACATTGAAGCAAAACCGCATACTGATTAAAAAACTGCATGGCAGCCATCCGCTTTTGGATCAGTGTGTCCGCATAACCATAGGCTCGGCAGCGCAAAATGATGCCGTCTTGGCCGTTATTAAAAACCTTTACCCCAATCTTTGATTTCAAGGAACTATTATCATGAACAAAGCTCAACTGCATTTGACCAATTTTCTGTTACTGGTTGAAGAAGCCGGCTCATTGACCAAACTCGCACGCGCATGCGGTTATGAAAACTCCGCCTCTTTGTCTCAGCTCAAACGCCGTTTGGAACAACAAGCAGGCGATGA
>NZ_JBQCTZ010000268.1:0-3879 GCF_051963715.1 Neisseria sp. P0001.S005
TAGCCGAAGCCCCAATCGTGGCCTTTTACATCGGCATGACCGTCAGCTTTGCCGGTCGCATCGACAGCAACGGGACGACCTGCTTGACGGGAAGCCAAGCCGCTGGCCAACTGGCTGATGGCGCCGGAAGCATCCCAGTCGGAGTATTTACGCAATTCAGCTTTTGAATATTGGGCAATCAAACCGGCACCGACAGCGTGCTGCTCATTCAGTTTCCACGCGACTACCGGCTCGATGGCGATGGTGGTCAAACCCAGTTTGTTGATGTTATGGCGCAAGACGGAATCTTTTTCGTATTCAGTTGCAGAGCCGAAAGGAACATATACACCCAAACCCAAAGTCACATCGTCGCTGGCTTTGTACGCGCCATAGACGTGCGGAGCAACGGTGGTTTCGGTAATTTTGCCGCTGGTCGAGCCGCTGACATCGGCACCCGTACGGAAGTGTTTCGCAGATTCCGCTTCATAATGAATGCTTGGGAAAACGATATTGGCGTTGACGGAAATTTGGCTGCTGTCAAGTTTGGTCAGGCCGGCCGGGTTGTAGAAAATGGTTGAGGCATCGGCGGCTTCGGCGGCGGCGGCGTTGGCCGTGCCTTGAGCGTTAACGGATTGTGTGCCGAAGTGGTAACCGGAAGCTTGGACAGCGGTAGATAAAAGTGCTGTGCTTAAAATAAATGCTGTTTTTTTCAGATTGAAATGAATCATTTTGGTTTACCGTGAAAGTAGCGGACAAAGAAAAAGGCCGTCTGAAACGTCCTTTATTGATTTAGTATAGGTACTCAATTCTATACTACATCGTTATTCTTGCCTATTATTTTCGGTTTTTTACGGTATTATGTAGCAGTTGCACAAAGATTTAACCGATTAAAAACCTTAAAATCCCTATTGAAATTTTAACTCGATAGGGATTTTTATTATGGCGCAAAAGTTGCTGAAATACGAGTTAGTGGAACGCCTGTTAAAGCTAAAAGAAAAGCAAGATGAGCTGACGGTGCAAATGCAGTGTTTGTCACAAGAGATTAACGCATTAGCTCAACCTTATATACCGAAAGAACCAAAACCGCAGCCCTTGATTACGATGTGATTAGTCGCTCAAGTCTTACGTGAAAATCCTGATTGGATGTTTTGTGGGGAGATTGCTGAAAAGAGCTTAGCATTGTTGGGAAAACCACAATTTGTTGATATGGGCGATAAGCACTATAAGACAGTCAATCGAATACTGATTAAATTGCGTAAAAGAGGAATCGTTGAAAGTGGATTGAAGTTTTGGCGGTTAAAGCCATTAAAATAGCGGTAGAAATACCGCTATTTTTGTTTCAGTCGCCATTTGACATCGGTTACGCCTCTTTCTAGTCGTTCTACTACGCCTTTTGTCAGCCAATGTTTTAACGCGCCACGCACCGAAACCATATGCTTCGGACGAACGATAGGGTCTTGTCTGTCTTTTATTAAGACAATCTCAGTAATTTCATTGACCGTGAAATAATGGTCGGGTTGAGCTTTAAGTACCGCTAAGACCATTGGTCTTAATTTCCCACGGAATCTATGTTTGTAGGTTCGATATGAATAAACCTCAGTATCGTATTCATCGGTTAAGGCTTCATCTTCCATCACTTCAAGAGCATCGTTGAGTTTTTTGATTTTTCGTTCAACTAATTCAAGATGTTCTAGTACCTGTGTTCGTTCACGCTGCAAGCGGTCGATTTTAGCCTGAATTTGGCTAAAGTAGATTTTATTTCCCATTACATTATCAACCTTTCTGCTTGTCTATGATTACCCTGCCAAGCCAAAAGTGTAAACAACACTGTTGATTTCTACACCTATCTTTGAGTGAGAAAAGAGTATAGAATAAGTTACTTTTTTGTGAAACTTTTGTGCACATTTAATTGTCCGCACGGGAATTGCAAAAAAGTATAAAAGTATCAGATTGGTGTGATTGTTTATTTATTAAAGTGTGTTTTTAGCATTTTCTTAAATGAGCAGCGCACTTAGGTTAGATAAATGTATATACAGTAAGGAGATTCACTGTTATGAATAAAATATACAAGATTGTTTGGAATGCGGCCCAGGAGGCTTGGGTTGCCGTATCTGAACTTGCCAAGGGGCATGTAAAAGCCTCTTCTTCAGGCAAAAATGCTAAGCAAAGTACGGTGGTGGAGGAAGAAGGAAGTACCTCTTTTACACTGTATAGCTTAGGTAAAGCGGCTGCAAATGCCATGGTGATTGGTGGCGTTGCGGTAACCTTATTCAGTTTAAGTCAAACGGCTCAAGCCGCTGACAAGCATGAGACAGCTGTTGTCGCTCAGCAAGGGACGAGAGAGAAAGCTCGAGGCCAAGAACCTAATGCATTGCTTGCTTTGGGCAATGACACTTATGCGGGAGGGCGTTCTACTGTTGTTATTGGGGAGTCCTCTAGGCTTAATGGTACGGTTGCTATGGCTCTTGGTAACGGCATTAATATTGATCACGGTATTGCTCCGCAATCTGTGTTTTTGGGGAAATCTATTGATGATAGATATAACCAGGATAAACCGAGAGGCAAAAAACAAAGTCAGTATGTAAAGTCACAAGTTATTGGTAGTGATATCTACTTTGGTGGCCTCACAAATAATAAAGTGGACGGTCTTAATCAAGCTACTCTTATGGGTAATAACATTAAACATTTGTCAGAGGAGCAATCTAACTCTATGATGACTGCCTCTAATTTTGTTTTTAGAGGCATTAAAGCTCAGGATAGTGCAGTGAATGGTCATGGCATTACTGTAAACCTTAATAGCTCTGCTAAGCGTGCTGTGTTGAATCGTTCAAGTATTACCGGTACCAATATTAATATCAATTCTACTGGAGATATCAATGAGATGTTGGTTTCCGGTACTACGATTAGCGTAACCAGACAAAACAATGCTCTTGGAGGGGCCTTAGTTGGTAACAATATCAACTTTGATAGCACAGGTGCAACTGTAAATACAGAGAAGGTTAACTATGTTGGTCAAGATATCAATGTAACAGCCTCATCAACATCTAACCCATTATTTGGTCAAGGAATTGCACTTCATAATTCTAATCTTAGTGGTGCTCCAACCTTCGGTCAGAATATCAAATCAAGCAATTCAGCAATTTCAAACACGTTAACACAAGGTTATAACACTACCTTTAACGGAGCTACGGTAAATGATTCGGTTCTTACAGTGAATAACGCCACTATAACCGGTCGTTTGACTAATGCGACATTAATGGGGCGTGATATTAACACCAGCGGCAATGTTGCTGATACTCAAGTTGTGGGTAACAGAAATACTGTAACAGCTTCGAACACCCAAGTATTGGGCAGCGGCATTACTGCGAATGTCAATAACTCCGTCTATTTGGGCGATGCTTCAGAAGTTGAAGCGAAAGGTGTTGGTGAAAAGGTAGCTATAAATATTAAAACGGAGGGGCGTACTGCAGGGACTTCTGATTACCTTGAGCAGTTAATACACGATGGCACACGAGCCAAATTTGCGGGTGGTAGTGGTGTTTCGGGGGCTGTTACGGTTGGTAATGCAACGAATACTCGTCGAATTCAACATGTGGCTCCAGGGTACTATGATGCAAATTCTACCGATGCAGTGAATGGTTCTCAGTTATACGCTGTTGGGCAGTCGGCGGGTAACGCGTACTTTAAAGCAGTTGAAGCGGCGAAAGCAGCGAAGGCGGCAGATGATAAAGCAGTAGCGGCAGACACTAAAGCGGGTCAAGCTAAGACAGCGGCAGCTGCGGCAGATGCTAAAGCGGTAGCGGCAGATGCTAAAGCAGTAGCGGCAGATGCTAAAGCAGTAGCGGCAGATACCAAAGCGGGTCAAGCTAAGACAGCGGCAGCTGCGGCAGATGCTAAAGC
>NZ_JBQCTZ010000269.1:0-3869 GCF_051963715.1 Neisseria sp. P0001.S005
ATCCTGCCAAGGCTCGGTTTGCAGCCTTAAATTGCCAAGATGGTATGCCTCGCTCAACGTCTGGCAGATTTTATCCAGTCGCTCTTTATTGGCAGTCGCTTTGGCCTCATCCGTCAACGACAGCATGATTAAACCTGCTTCCGCATCATAACTTGTCCATGCCGCATTTTGTGCCAACATCTGCGCCGCGCCTAATTTACGGGCGAAGCGTTCGATAATGCTGTGCCAATTCTCAGTTTTAAACTCAGGCAAAGGAGCGAACTGAAGCTCTTCTTCATCCCCCTCCTCTTCTTCAGTCTCAGCAGACTCAACCGGCTGCGGTACTTCCATCACATCAGCACCGTGTGAATCTTCATATGTATATGCTTCATCAAAATACGGAGGTGGAATTTCCTCATTCATGTGCGGATATTCTTCCGGCTCAGGGGCCGTCTGAACTTTTGCAACAGGCAATGTCTCCGCAGTTTCTTGTATCTGCGCCGTTTTTGTTTGAGGCGTTTCGTCCGATACTTGGCTCGGCATTTCCTCCCAAGGTGGTACATCCGCCTGTTGTTGAGCAGACTGAATAGTTTCTTCAGACGGCCTTTCAACGGTATCCTGTTTGCTTAGAACAGCTTCTTTCTCAACCGCCGGTGCTGCTATCGGCTCAGATTTCGGCAGCTGAAAAGGCTTTTTTTCGGCCTCAGCTTTCTGATGATCGGAATGCAAATCCGTGTGTTCAATCTGACTTTGCGTATCACAACCCGAAGCGGCCAACGGCGCAAATGCAAGCATGCGCAAAAGCGTCATAACAAAACCGGCATACTCGTCCGGAGCCAGCGGCAAATCCTGTTTGCCATGAATAGCACATTGATAATAAAGCTGAATCTGCTCGCCACTAAAAGCCTGACTTAATCGCAGCAAAGTTTCACGTTCAGGGTCGTCATTCGCTAAGGCGGAAGGAATGGTTTGAATCAAAGCCAAACGTTGCAACAGCATGGCCAATTCTGCCAATGCGCTGTCAAAACCAATCGCTCTGGCAGACATTTCCTGAGCTTTTTCCAGCAAGGCCTCACCGTTTTGATTGATGATTCCTTCAAGCAATTCAAACAAGTATTGTTTATCGACCGCTCCGATCATTTGGCGGACATCTTGTTCGGCCACTTTACCCGACCCCATGGCAATCGCCTGATCCAAAAGGCTCAACGCATCGCGCATCGAGCCGGCGGCGGCACGTCCTAAAAGCTGCAAAGCCTGCGGCTGATAAGGAACGTTTTCACGATCCAAGACATGTGCCAAATGCTCGGCAACCTGCTGGGTTGTCATGTTGCGCAAAACAAACTGCAGACAACGGCTCAATACGGTAATGGGGACTTTGTGCGGATCGGTGGTCGCCAAAATAAATTTAACGTGCTCAGGCGGCTCTTCCAAAGTCTTCAGCATGGCATTGAACGCGCTTTTGGAAAGCATATGCACTTCGTCGATGATATAGACTTTGTATTTACCCGCAGTAGGCGCATATTGTGCGTTTTCCAACACTTCACGGATATTGTCGATACCGGTATTCGATGCCGCGTCAATTTCCAATAAATCCACATAACGGCCGCTGTCGATTTGCGTACAGCTTTCACACTGACCGCATGGTTCGCCATGCACGGCATTTTCGCAGTTCAAGCTCTTGGCCAAAATCCTGGCAATCGTGGTCTTGCCCACACCGCGCGTCCCTGTCAGCAGATAGGCATGGTGCAGACGGCCTTCGTCCAGCGCGTTGCGCAGGGCTTTGACGACGTGTTCCTGACCGACCAAATCGGCAAAGGTTTTCGGACGCCATTTTCGTGCAAGAACTTGATAAGCCATGTTGTTTCTCTACGGGAAATAAATAGGAAGGCCGTCTGAAAAGAATTATCCGCTCTTCAGACGGCCTCAGAAAATGGCATATATTCTAGCATTTTTTTGATTTTTATTAAGGATTTTCTATCAAGCTGGCAGCGACAGCATGTCATCGCAATGTTAGAATGCTACACAAATAATAACCAAGTTAAAGCTAAAATCATTATGTCTGAAATCATACTACGCAACCAATCAGCCACCATACAAGTCAACACAAGGGGCGGATATATTGATTCCCTGATTTTAAAAGGGCGGGAGATCTTGTTTCCGAAAACCATCGTTCAAGTCGCCAATGACACAAAATTACGCAGCGGCATGCATGTCTGCTTGCCCCAATTCGGACCGGACAGCAAAAATCATCTGGCCCAACATGGTTTCGGCAGAACTTCAGACTGGGAAATCCGCCATCAAAATGAATCGGATATCGGCTTGAAATTAATCAGCACAGAAAAAGGCTATGAACACGTCGAATGGTTGCTCGATTACAGTCTGCCTCACGAAAATGAAGCCATCGCCATCCTAACCGTCTGCAATTACGGCGAATCGCCCGTCCGCACATCCCCAGGATTCCACCCCTACTTTACCGCCGCCGGCACACAATTTGATTTCAACGGTGCGCCATACGATGTCGACTATATCTCCCATACCGAATTTGTTTCCTCCAATCAAGATGCACACGTTGCATTTGACGGCTTGAAACTGGATATCCGCACCCACAATCTGCCTGTGTATGCCCTCTGGAGCGATCGAAACGGCCAATATACTTGTGCAGAGCCAACCGCAGAAGGCAATGCATTTTTATCCCCTCCACGAGGCGGACAGTTTGTTTCAGGGCACAGCAAAAAACGTTACGCCATGAAAATCAGACTGATGGCTTAAAATGTTCTGCAAAGTCATAAATACTTAAAAACCACCCCAAAGGGTGGTTTTCTTATGGCTTACAGGCCATTGTTATTGATTGCATTTGCAATATCGCGCACCGCTGTTACATACATGCGGCTGTGGTTGTATTGCCATACTGTGTAGAAGTTATTCAGGCCCAAATAGTATTCAAATACGCCCGGGCTGGTTTCCAAAGCATACAATACAGCCTTTTCATTATCCGCAACAGCAGCTTGAGGCACGACACCCAAGGCTTTGAAATCTGCGACAGTGCGTGTCAAAGCTGTTTTCTCATCGATAATCGCCTGCAAGTGCGGAGTAATCGTCAGACTTACCGGCACAACCATCTTGCCGCCTGTCTGCCAGCCATGCTGTTTCATATAATTGGCGACAGAAGCTGCCACATCGCCGACATTATTCCAAATATCGCGATGACCATCACCATCATAGTCTACCGCCCATTTACGGTAGCTTGAAGGCATAAATTGCGGCATACCCATTGCACCGGCATAGCTGCCTTTGAAGTCAAAGACATTTTCTTTTTCTTCTTTTGCCATCTGCAAAAGTTCGCTCAACTCGTTTTGGAAGAACTCGGCACGGCGTGGATAATCAAAGGCCAATGTACTCAAGGCATCGGCAACGCGGAAGCTGCCCGTATTTTTGCCGTAATTGGTTTCGATACCGAGAATCGCCACAATCAATTCGGCAGGTACGCCGTATTTGCGTGCCACATCATCGATTACGGCACGGTTTGCCGCATAGAATTGTCTACCACCATTAAATTTGACCGCACCAGAGTTACCGGTGCGGAATTCATACCAAGGACGCGAAGTGCTTGGGCGGTACATAATGGTAATAATGTTGCCTTTATACACCACGCCATTAAAGAAATTGCGCAATTCTTGCGCACTGAAACGGCGGTTTTTCACTTCATATTGGATAAACTGCTGAACATTGACATTCTCATTGAAACCGCTGCTGGCAACAGATTCAGCCGCAGCATCAAATACAGGGCGTTTTGCAGAAGAAACAGGCTCAACCGGTTTTGCCGTATCAACAGCAGGCTTTTGCGGGGTACTACATGAAGCCAGAGCCAAAGCAGCCAGACCCATCCCAAA
>NZ_JBQCTZ010000270.1:0-3869 GCF_051963715.1 Neisseria sp. P0001.S005
TTCGCCACATTTTGCGCAGTCATCGTCTGCGCAATCTTTGTGGCGAGTTTTTCATTTTGGCTGGTACAAAACACCCTCGCCGAAAACCAATTCAACCAGCGCCGCACCATCGAAACCACATTGATGAGCAGCATCGTTTCCGCATTCAACTCGCGCGGAGACAGCGGTGCGCGTGAAATTCTTTCCGAATGGAAAAACAATCCGGTTTCCAATGCCGTTTATGTCATTGCCGGCGACGATAAAAAAGATATTTTAGGCCGCAATATCGACAGCCTGTCCATCGAACGCGCCCGCATCTTTGCCATCAACAATCCCGAATCCGATTTAGCCCACATCGAATATGACCGCTTCGGCGAAGAATACCTCTTCTTCATTAAAGGCTGGGACAATCATCAGGCCCAACGCCTGCCTAGCCCACTCTTCATTCCCGGACTGCCACTTTCGCCTATTTGGCACGAATTTATTATTCTGTCTTTCATCATCATCGTCGGCCTATTGATGGCATATATCCTTGCCAACAACATCACAAAGCCTATTAAAATTCTTGGTGGCGGCATGGACAGAGTAGCCAACGGCGAACTCGAAACCCGCATTTCCCAACAAGTTGACGACCGTGACGACGAATTGTCCCACCTTGCCGTTCAGTTCGACAAAATGGCCGAGAAACTTGAAAAACTTGTTGCCAAAGAGCGCCATCTGCTCCACCACGTTTCTCATGAAATGCGCTCGCCGCTGGCGCGTATGCAGGCTATTGTCGGCCTGATTCAATCTCAGCCGCAAAAACAAGAGCAATACCTCAAGCGCCTTGAAGGCGAACTGGTGCGCATGGATACTTTGGTCGGCGAATTGTTGACCCTCTCCCGCCTGGAGACTTCCAATATTCCTTTGGAAAAAGAAAACCTCAAACTCATTCCTTTCCTGACCAACTTGATTGAGGACAACCAAAGCATTGCCCACCAAACCAACCAAAGCGTTACCCTGAGCATTGATCCAAAAATCCCCGAAAATGCCGTAGTCAGCGCCAACGAAGGCTATCTATACCGCGCCTTTGACAACGTGATCCGCAACGCCATCAATTACAGTCCGGAAGGCAGCACCATTCAAACCCATATCGGACAAGACGGCAAAAACTGGATTATCGATGTCACCGACAACGGGCCAGGCGTAGATGAAATGCAGCTTCCTCATATTTTCACTGCCTTTTATCGCGCCGACTCCAGCGCACACAAACCCGGTACAGGTTTAGGGCTTGCCTTGACGCAGCACATTATGGAACAGCACTGCGGTAAAATCATTGCTGAAAATGTCAAACCAAACGGCCTGAGGATGCGTTTTATCCTTCCCAAAAAGAAAGCCGGAGACAAAAAAGAAGTCTAAAAATAAGGCCGTCTGAAACTTTTCAGACGGCCAAAAACACAAATAAGGACCCATCATGAGTGCAACTGCCCAAACCGGCTACTTCTTCATGCCTGAACACATCATCCTCGTCGGCGCCAGCGAACGTCCGCACAGCCTTGGCGAACGCATTTTCAGCCACCTACTCGGTTCCTCATATCAAGGCAAAATCACTCCCGTCAATCTTCGACACAGCAGTGTTGCAGGCATTCCCTCCTACTCCAGCCTCAGCAAAATCCCGGGCCAAGCCGATTTGGTTGTTGCCGTTATCCCGCCCGACCATTACGACTCGCTGTTCAAAGCCTGCCGTAAAAAAGACCTGCGCCACATTATCCTGATTCAAGATTGGGAAAACCTACCGCCCGAATCCTGCAAAAACGCCCGTTCCATCATTCAAAAACATCACGGCGACGAATTGAACATCACCGTATGCAACAGCGCAGGCATCCAACTTCCCTCGCTCAACCTCAACATCGGCACCCAAACCGACTATCCGGCCGGCCATCTCGCATTACTCACCGGCCACAGCACCGTCAGCCGCAACATCAACCACCTGCTGAACACGCTGCACCAAGGCGTATCACGCCACATCAGCCTCAACTATGACCTAAGCCCCACCACATCCGCCGACTGGCTCAACCGCTTCGGCCACAACCGCCATACCAAAGTTGCCGTGATCCACTACAATCCGGCCGAAAACCAACGCGAGCTGTTCAGTGCCATCCGCCACTTCACACGCCACACCCCGCTTATCCTGTTGTCCACACATTACACCGACGACACAGACAAAGCTATCCTGCGCAGCCTCAGCCGCCATTGCAATTTCCAACCGGTATTCAATACCGCCGAACTGGAAGCAGCCCTAAAAGCCCACCTTTCCGGCATTCCCGTCATTACCAACCCCACCATTCTGTCCGATACGCCGATAGAATGGCTGCGCACTACCGCCAATGCCTGCGAATTGACCCTCGACCTCCCAACCGATGCACCATCCATCCGACAAGGCTGCATCGGCAGCAACCCTACGCCTGCACGCATCCACCGCTTGGCACTCGAACAATTACAAAATCCGCATACTCAAGCCCTACTTGGCATTATTTCGCCAGATACGCCGGACGCATACAGTATTCATCAAACTCTGGATAATTTGGCACAAAAAACCAGCAAGCCCATTCTCGTCAGCTATCGTTTTTCAGACGGCCTGACTCGGTTTAACACGCCGGAAGAAGCCTTGCTGACACTTTATTTCCGCAATCAAACCGCCTATTTGCAACAAGTGCAAAATACCCCTGCGCCAGCCAAAACAGGCCGTCTGAAAACACCCAAAAGCAAAAGTATCGATAAAGCCATTGCTTCCGGCCAAACCGAACTGATGGCGGAAGCCCTATACCTGCCTCCGTGCCAAACCCAAAAACACAATGCCGTCCAGTTCCGGTTCAGCCGCCATGCCATTTACGGCAACATCCTTTCCGCCCATTACAACGGCAAAACCGAAGCCGCATTACCTCCATTTACCACACTCGATATCCAGCGTTTAAGCCAATTTGCAGAACTCGACAACACTTCCGTTCTTAATCAATTCCTGCATTCCCTAAACACGCTTATCCACAACAACCAGCATATCGGCGACATCATCCTCAACTACAACGGCAGCCAATACAGCAGCGCCATCATTCCCGAAATCGTAGAAAAACCTGTTGCACCAACAACCAAAATCCCCAAAAAAGCGGTCCAAACCTTAGAACAGGCCGCCGCTAAAATGCAAAGTGCCGCCGCCTACCTCCAACAAAAAAATCCGGCCGCAGCCGAATTTCTACGCAACACCGGCGAAGCCGCGTCCGAACTGCTGCACCCTAAAACCGAAACGCCCGAGATACAAAACGTACTTGCGCCCTATCCGAGCCAAACAGATACCTTTACCCTGCCCGACGGCAACACACTGCACATCCGCGCACTAGAGCCTGAAGATGCCGAAGCCAAACAAAAATTTGTCCGCCAATTACCGGCTGCCGACCGCTATACGCGCTTCATGACCCATACCAACGAGTTGCCGCTGCCCACACTCGCACGGCTGACCCGTCCCGATTTCCATACCGAATGCGCGTGGGCAGCCTTCGCTTCAGACGGCTGTATCGTCGCAGTCAGCCGTTACAGCCGCATCAATCGTAATGAATGCGAGTTCGGCATTACTTTGGCACCTGAAGCACGCAAAACCGGCTTGGCCGGCAAAATGATGAGCCTCATTATCCAAACTGCCACACAGCAAGGTTACCAAACCATGAATGCAGAAATCCTCAAAGAAAACACACCGATGCTCAAACTCGCTGAAAAATCAGGATTTACCGTCACCCCATCGGAAACCGACCGCGGCCTGTATCAAGCCGGCCTCGATTTGATCGAATGGCAAAACAGCAACAAAAACAAATAAAAACTTGCATAACCCGTGTGAAATATCCTAAAATTAGCGGTTTCTA
>NZ_JBQCTZ010000271.1:0-3865 GCF_051963715.1 Neisseria sp. P0001.S005
ATTTCCAGCGCCGACCGCCAAGACGCGCTCTACCAACGCCCCAGAAGCGTAGGCGTGAGCGCGGAATGGAAGTTTTAGGCGAAGCTGAAATGATGGAGGCCGTCTGAAACAATCGTAGGTCGGGCATCAATGCTCTACCTACGGTGACTGGAATAACGAAGGTCGTCTGAAACGGCCGTAACAACCGATTATCGTCATTAGCTTACGCAAGTCCGCTTCGCTACCCCCGCGCAGGCGGGAATCCAGACCTATCCGCACAGAAACTTATCGGATAAAGAAGTGCCCTTGAGTCTCCATTCTGGATTCCCGCCTGCGCGGGAATGACGGCACAAGAAGTCTAATAAAAAGCCAAGCATAAATACCCAACTATTGACCTACCCTGCTTCCCCAAAACACCCAAAGGAACCCCATGCACTACTTCACCCCCGCCAAAACCCTGCCCGAAGGCACCGTCTACCTGACCGACCTGACCTACGTCGCCGACTTCGCCGACTGGCTGGCCGAATTCGAAACCCTGTTAAGCCAAAACACCCGCTTCGCCACCGTCTGCACCCCCATGCGGCGGCAGGTAAGCGACGAACAGCGCATTGCCGACCGCAAAACCTACATCGAATGGATAAAGGCACACCGCCCGCAACTCGCCGAACGCTGCGCCGCCATGCTCCTCATCGAACCCGACGCGGCGCAACTGGCGTTCTTCCGCGAACAATCGTCCAAACTCGCCCCCGCGCTGGGCGTGAACTACATCGTCGAAGCCGACGAGCAAACCGCCCTGCTGCGGGCGGAAGAAGCGTTGAAGGCCGTCTGAAAAAGACTGCAAACACCGATAGCGGTTTTTCGGCCGCAAACCGGCTGCACACGCTTGATTTTTTATTTTCAGACGGCCTTTACCTTCACACGCTCCGCCCCAAGGAAAACCAACCCATGTCGCAAACCCCCGCATCCCCCGCCCCGCGCGACTGGCTGCTGCTTATCGGCGGCAGTACCTACAAATTCACGCTGACCGGTTTTTATCTGGTCGCGCTGGTCGCTATTTTGAAAAACCACGGTTACAGCCTGAACCAACTGAGCTGGATACATTTAATCGGCGGTATCGAAGCGGCGAAGGTGTTGTTTGCCGCGCTGATGGAGCGGCGGCCGGCGGGGCGGTTCGGGCGGTTTCGCGGCTGGCTGCTGGCGGCGACGCTGGGGCTTTCGGCGGTGTTCGGGCTGATGGCCTGCACCGACATCACGCAGAACTTCCCGCTACTTTTGACCTGCTGCGTTTTGCTCTCGGCAATGTCGGCGGTGTACGGCTGCGCGATGTTGGGTTTGTCGTGCATCGTCCTGCCGCACTGCGAACGAGGTTTCGGCGGCGTGATTCAGACGATGGCGGCGCGCGGCGGCAAGATGATAGGCGGCGCGCTGGTATTGTGGCTGTATCAGGAATACGGGCAGACGGCGGCGGCGGGCTTTATGCTGGCGTTCAGCCTGCTGATGTTGCTGCAACTCTTGTGCTACCGCGAGCCGGAAAGCCCGACGGCGCAAGGCGGTTTGACAGCGTTGGCGGCGCGGCTGGTCTCCTTTTGGCGGCAGCCTGAAACGGGCTGGCGGTGGCTGGTTTTGCTGTTTGCCGTTGCCGCGCCGTATGCGTTTGCGGCGGCGACTTTTGTGCCCAAGCTGGCGGATTTGGGCTTCTCCCCGAAACAGACGGGCGGGATTCTGGCGGTGGGTATTCCCGTTGCCTGCCTGATTGTTACGCCGCTATCGGGCTGGTTTTCGCGCAATTATCCGCGCCGCAAACTCGTGTTCCTGCTCTACGCGCTGCAACTGCCGCTTTTGGCATCCATGACCGCCATCGACGTGCTCGCCCGCGTTCACCCTTGGCTGCCGCCCGCGCAAATCATCGCCCTGAGTCTGAGCTACACGCTGCTGCTGCCGGTAATACTGGCGTTAGTGATGGACAAATCCGACCGCGCCACCGCCGCACTCGACAGCAGCCTGCAATTTTCCGTCATCCTGCTCGGCAGTTACGCGGCCGGTTTCGCCGCCCTGCGGCTGGCAAAGTCGGTCGGCTATGCCGATGCGTACTGGGCGGCGGTGGGCCTGGCCGTATTGGCGGGAGGGCTGCTGTATGCGTGCCGAGGCCTGTTTGATTCAGACGAGCCGTAAGACTCAAAGAAAGGCCGTCTGAAAACCTGAAATAGGGTTTTCAGACGGCCTTCCGTTATTTTCCGCTACTCTTGCGCTATGATTTCCACGCCCGCTTCTTGCAAGGCGAGATCTTTGCAAAATACGGCTCAGAAACCCCCCGCAAACTGCGTTTACAAGCCTCAGCCTGTCTGTTTAATCCAATAGGGCATCTACGAACGCTTTGGCATTAAACGGACGCAAATCGTCGATGCCTTCGCCTACGCCGATGTAGCGGACAGGAACTGGGCAGTCGGAGGCAAGTGCGGCAAGGATACCGCCTTTGGCCGTACCGTCTAGCTTGGTCACGATCAGGCCGGTCAGACCCAGCGCTTCGTCAAAGGCTTTCACTTGGTTGACGGCGTTTTGCCCGATGTTGGCATCAAGCACGACGATGATTTCATGTGGCGCATCAGGCATGGCTTTTTGCAACACGCGCTTCACTTTTTTGATTTCTTCCATCAAATGAAGCTGCGTCGGCAGACGGCCGGCTGTATCGGCAAGCACGATGTCGATCCCGCGCGCTTTCGCGGCTTGAACGGCATCGAAGCAAACGGCTGCGGAATCGCCCGTAGTTTGCGAAATCACGGTCACATTGTTGCGTTCGCCCCAAGCCTGAAGCTGCTCACGCGCGGCGGCACGGAAAGTATCGCCTGCCGCCAGCAACACAGATTTGCCCTGCGCTTGGAAGTATTTGGCCAATTTGCCGATAGATGTGGTTTTGCCTGCGCCGTTGATACCGGCAAGCATAATCACGAAAGGCTCCTTGGTTTCCGGCAAGACCAGAGGTTTTTCCAAAGGCTTAATCAAGTCGTACAGCGCATCTTTCAGCGCGCCACGCAATTCGTTGCCGTCTTTGAGGCCTTTGAGGCTGACACGGTCGCGCACGTCTTTCATCAAGTATTCGGTGGCTTCCATGCCCATATCGCTGGTAATCAGCACGGTTTCCAGCTCTTCGTACAAATCCTCGTCGATTTGTCCGCCACCGAACACGCCGGCCAACGATTTTGCCATTTTGTCGCGTGATTTGGTCAAGCCTTGTTTCAAACGCGCAGCCCAACTGAGCTTGTGTTCTTCTACCGGAGCAGGGGCTTCAGCCGGTGTTTCCGCAACGGCTTCTTGAAATTGCTCGACAGCTTCGCTAACTGTTTCAACAACTTCTTCTTTGACCGCTTCGGCCTGTTCTGCTGCTTCCTCAGCAGCCTCGGCTATTTCAGACGGCATCTCGGCAACGGTTTCTTGAACCTGTGCAACAGCCTCACTGACGGTTTCAACGGCCGCTTCTTTTACTGCTTCGGCCTGTTCTGCTGCTTCCTCAGCAGCCTCGGCTACTTCAGACGGCATCTCGACAACGGTTTCTTGAACCGGTTCAACAGCCTCGCTGACGGTTTCAACGGCCGCTTCTTTTGCCGCTTCAACGTGTTCTTCTACTTTCTCAACTGTTTCAGACGGCGTTTCGGTTAAAGCTTCCCGAACCTGTTCTACGGTTTCACTGGCAGTTTCAACAGCCGATTCGACAACTGATTCAACATGCCCTTTGACGTTTTCTGCTAAAGATTCGGAATCTTCTTTAATATTTTCAACTACTTGAGCAACTTCAGATTCTACTTTTGCTGCGGTTTCCTGAACTTGAGCCTCCTCAGGAGCCGGAGTTTCCTGTTTTTTCTTGCGACGGAAGAAGCTGAACATTAAATTT
>NZ_JBQCTZ010000272.1:0-3841 GCF_051963715.1 Neisseria sp. P0001.S005
GGACAATCAAGCGGATGGTTGATGAGCAGGAACTCCATCACGCCTTCTTGCGCCTCTCGGGCTTTTGCCGAATGCGTGCGCACAATCATGCCGTCTGTAACCGGCGTGGCACAGGCGGGCAGAGGTTTGGGGGCTTTTTCCACGTCTACCAAACACATACGGCAGTTGGCGGCGATGGAAAGTTTTTTGTGGTAACAGAAATGCGGGATATAAGTACCGAGCTTGTGCGCGGCTTCAATCACCGTCGCGCCCTGCTCCACAGATACCTGTTTGCCGTCGATTTCGATTTGTAACATGGTTCGTTCCTAGTTACGGGTATTTAATAAATAATTCTTTTAGAGGCCGTCTGAAAACTTAGCACCATTTATTCGGTTTCATCGGTCCGCCGTGTTCGATGTAATGCACAAACTCATCACGGAAATGCTTGGTAAAGCTGCGAACTGGGAAGACGGCGGCATCGGCAAGGGCGCAGATGGTGCGGCCTGCCATTTGGTTGCCGACGGAATCCAGCAAATCCAAGTCTTCCATGCGACCTTTGCCTTCTACGATGCGGTGGACGATGCGGTAAAGCCAGCCAGTACCTTCACGACAAGGCGTACATTGGCCGCAAGACTCGTCATAGTAGAAGTAGCTCAGGCGCTCAAGGGCTTTCACCATGCACACGTCTTCATCCATGACGATAATCGCGCCGGAACCCAGCATCGAGCCTGCTTTGGAAATCGAGTCATAGTCCATATTGGTCTGCATCATGATATCGGCAGGCAAAACTGGCGCGGACGAACCGCCGGGAATGACGGCCTTGAGTTTTTTACCGCCACGCATACCGCCCGCCATTTTCAGGACTTCGGCAAACGGCGTACCCAATGGCACTTCATAGTTGCCCGGACGCTCGACATGGCCGGAAATACAGAACAATTTGGTACCGCCTGCATTCGGAATACCTTTATCGGCAAATGCCTGTCCGCCGTCGCGGATAATGAATGGAACGGAGGAGAACGTTTCGGTATTGTTGATGGTAGTCGGTTTGCCGTACAGGCCGAACGAAGCAGGGAATGGCGGTTTAAAGCGCGGCTGGCCTTTTTTGCCTTCCAACGACTCGAGCAATGCGGTTTCTTCGCCGCAAATATATGCGCCGTAGCCGTGGTGGGCGAAGAGTTCAAATTCAAAATCCGAACCCAAAATATTTTTACCCAAAAAGCCTGCGGCACGAGCCTGCTCCAAAGCGGCCTCAAAGCGTTGGTAGCCTTCGAAAATTTCGCCGTGGATGTAGTTGTAGCCGGCTTTCGCACCCATCGCGTAACCGGCAATAATCATGCCTTCAATCAGGGCATGAGGATTGAACATAATGATGTCGCGGTCTTTAAATGTACCCGGCTCGCCTTCGTCGGTGTTGCAGACGACGTATTTTTCACCGGGGAAGGAACGGGGCATAAAGCTCCATTTCAAACCGGTCGGAAAGCCCGCACCGCCGCGCCCGCGCAATCCGGAAGTTTTGACTTCGTCAATCACGTCGGTTTGCGAGATGTTTTCGGACAGGATTCTACGCAGCGCGCTGTAACCACCGCGTTTGACGTATTCGTCCAATGTCCAGCAATCGGGATTGGCGGTATCCACTTGGTCAAAAATCACGCCTGATTGGTAAATAGCCATTTTTGGTGTGCCTGTTCGTTTTCGTATCGGTTGCAGCCGTTGTTTTCAGACGGCCTGAATGTATTTTGTATTGGTTCCCAACCTACTTCGCTAAATTTTCTCCAAAAAATTCAGCATGTCCATTTTCTTTAATTCGTTACTATACGCTGCATATAATGGGTGTCGAGGTTGTCCGCTCTTTAAAAGCTCTCCAATTCTTAACCAATTTATAGGATACTGTTTTAAGTTTTCGTAAAGCTGTTTTAAGCAGTCGGAAAAATACGCTCTAGAATAAAATAAACCACCCCAAGCCAACAAAATATCACTTGTTACTTGTTGTGAAATCAATTTAGAAATGATTTCAACATTTTTTTGTATAATTTCTTTACTAGCTTCTTGCGGTAAATCATTAGGATTCGTTGCTCTTTGTGGATACAAATTAAACATTACAAAACTTGTATATCCATTTTCCTCAGCAAAACCCATGACTTTTCTAATTGTAGGATCAGGTTCTTTGTCATCTGCAGTACTAGGATTAATACCAAAAACAAAAAGCGTTTTTTCAGATATAGATCCTAATGCAAAACGATATTTATTTAATTCATCTATTTCATAAATATCTATTATGTATTCCATACCATGCCCCTTTTTCAGACGTCCTTTTATTTCAGTTCGGCAAGTTTCTTGTCAATTGCTTCTTCGGTCATAAAGCTGCACATGCTGTGGTTGTTGACCAGCATGACCGGAGCATCGCCACATGCGCCCATGCATTCACCTTCGACAAGGGTAAATTTGCCGTCAGGCGTGGTTTCGCCGTAGCCGATACCGAGTTTTTGTTTGAGGTATTCGCCGGTAGCCATACCGCCGCGCAGGGCGCAGGGCAGGTTGGTACAAACGGTCAGTTTGTATTTGCCGACAGGCTCAAGGTCGTACATATTGTAGAAAGTAGCGACTTCGTAGGCTTGTGCAGGCGAGATGCCGATATAGTCTGCGACAAAAGCGATGGTCTCAGGAGCGAGCCAGCCTTTTTCGGTCTGGGCAATACGCAATGCGCCCATAATGGCAGAGCGGCGTTGGTCGGCGGGATATTTTGCCAACTCGATGTCAATTTGTTTTAAGGATTCTGCGGATAACATTATCGGTCAACCTCCCCGAATACGATGTCCTGCGTACCAATGATAGCAACAACGTCGGCCAGCATGTGGCCTTTTGCCATTTCGTCCATGCCTTGCAAGTGGGCAAAGCCGGGTGCGCGGATTTTCAGGCGGTAGGGTTTGTTTGCGCCGTCTGAAATGATGTAAACGCCGAACTCGCCTTTCGGATGTTCGACAGCGGTGTAGGTCTCGCCCTCGGGAACGTGCATACCCTCGGTAAAGAGTTTGAAATGGTGAATCAGGTCTTCCATACCTGTTTTCATTTCGGTACGTTTGGGCGGAGCGAATTTGTGGTTTGTGGTAATGACCGGACCCGGATTGACACGCAACCACTCGGAACATTGTTTGATGATGCGCACGGATTGACGCATTTCTTCCATACGGCAGAGGTAACGGTCGTAGCAGTCGCCGTTCACACCGACGGGAATATCGAAATCCATTTTGTCGTACACTTCGTAAGGCTGTGTCTTACGCACGTCCCATTCCACGCCGGAACCGCGAAGCATAACGCCGGTAAAGCCTTTTTGCATGGCGCGCTCAGGAGTGACAACGCCGATGCCGACGGTACGCTGTTTCCAAATACGGTTGTCGGTCAGGAGGGTTTCGAGTGTGTCGATGTTTTTCGGGAAACGTTCGCAGAAGGCGTCGATAAAGTCGAGCATGGTGCCTTCGCGGGATTCGTTGAGCTGCTTCAATACTTTGGCGTTGCGGAATTTGCTGCTCTCGTATTTAGGCATGAAGTCGGGCAGGTCGCGGTAAACGCCGCCGGGACGGAAGTAGGCGGCGTGCATACGTGCGCCGGACACGGCTTCGTACAAGTCCATCAGCTCTTCGCGGTCGCGGAAGGCATAAAGGATGGCGGTCATCGCGCCGATGTCGAAGGCGTGCGAACCGATGCCCATCAAGTGATTGAGGATGCGCGTTACTTCGGCGAACATCACGCGGATGTATTGGGCGCGGATAGGCACATCGATACCGGCGAGTTTTTCTACTGCCAAACAATACGCCTGCTCGTTGACCATCATGGAAACGTAGTCCAAGCGGTCCATATAGGGCAG
>NZ_JBQCTZ010000273.1:0-3822 GCF_051963715.1 Neisseria sp. P0001.S005
GCAGGGCAGGAAGCGTGGACTTTGTGTTTTTCTCCCGAACTTTTCCTCAAAATCGATTCAGACGGCCTGATCACAACCGAGCCGATGAAAGGCACTGCGCCGATTCTTCATGACGGACAAGATGAACGCCGTGCCGTTGAATTGCAAAACGACCCGAAAAATCGCGCCGAAAATGTGATGATTGTCGATTTATTGCGCAACGACCTCGGCAAAATTGCGCAAACGGGCAAAGTACGCGTGCCTGAACCGTTTAAAGTTTCCCGTTTCGGCAGTGTTTGGCAGATGACCAGTGCCATCGAGGCGCAGGCGCTGCCTGATGTTTCGGTTGCCGATATTCTCCGTGCGGCCTTCCCATGCGGCAGTATTACCGGCGCGCCCAAACGCATGAGTATGCAGATTATTGAGTCTCTTGAATCCGAACCGCGCGGTTTGTACACAGGCAGCATCGGCTTTTTGCATCCGTGCGATACGGGTTTGGGATTTGAAGGCGTATTTAATGTCGTGATTCGTACCTTATCCCTGAAGCCGGTTTCAGACGGCCTTTATCAAGGTGTTTATGGCGTGGGTTCAGGGATTGTGATTGATAGCGATCCTGAAGCCGAATATCGCGAGTGCGGTTGGAAAGCGCGTTTCCTCAATGACTTGCGGCCTGATTTTGGTATTTTTGAAACCATGCGCGTGGAAGACAAACAATGCCGTTTGCTCGATTTGCACTTAGGCCGTCTGAACTGCTCGGCACAAGCGCTCAACCTGACTTGGCCTCAAAATGCGGCAGAGCAAATCCAACACTATATAGATGCGTTACCAAGCGGGTTATTTAGAGTCAAAGCTGCTTTGTTTTCAGACGGCCTTGCATTGAGCCATGCGGCTGTTTCTGAATTGGATGGGAAACAATACGTTATCTTGAGTGAACACGCATTAAGCCAACGCGATTATCTGCGCCGTTTTAAAACCACACGCCGTGAAATTTTTGACCAAGCATGGAAAACGGCAGAAGGGCAGGGCGCATTTGACAGTCTGCTTTTTAATTCAGACGGCCTTTTGTTAGAGGGTGGAAGAAGCAATGTGTTCGTCAAATATCAAGGACAATGGCTCACGTCGTCTTTGGATTTGGATATTTTGAACGGGGTAATGCGCCAAGCGGTATTGAGGCAACCGAAGTTATATTTAGGTGCGGATACAATCAAGGAAACCCACATCACGCGCGCTATGTTCGAAAATGCGGAAGAAATCCGCTTGAGTAACGCTTTAAGGGGCGTGTTTGCGGTTTCGCTCCGTAAATAAATGGCAATAGTCAAATCATCGTGATTCAAATTGTCGTAAAGCGGCAATATCCGATAGAATACGTCATTTCAACAATGAGGCCGTCTGAAAGGGAAAACAATATGGCAAAAGCAAAAGTTGGATTGGGACGCGGTTTGGATTCGCTGATTTCCAATGCAGTGGACAGCAGTAGTAGCGACCGCCTGACAACGGTTGCCATCGCCGATATTCAGCCCGGCCGCTATCAGGCGCGTGTGCAAATTGATGATGAAGCTTTGCAGGAATTGGCCGATTCCATTAAAGCGCAAGGCATTATCCAGCCTGTTATCGTACGCGAACGTGGTCTGTCTCAATATGAATTGATTGCCGGCGAACGCCGTTGGCGCGCTTCCCAGTTAGCCGGTTTGACCGAAATTCCCGTCGTTATCAAAACCATTAGCGACGAAACCGCGTTGGCCATGGGTTTGATTGAAAACCTGCAACGTGAAAACCTCAATCCGATTGAAGAAGCTCAAGGTTTGAAACGTCTCGCCGACGAATTTGGCCTGACTCATGAAACCATCGCAAAAGCCGTCGGTAAAAGCCGTAGTGCCATCTCCAACAGCCTGCGCCTGTTGAGCCTGCCTGAGCCGGTTCAGGAAATGCTTTATCAACGCCGTCTGGAAATGGGTCATGCCCGTGCGTTGCTGACCTTGCATGTGGTTGACCAATTGGAGTTGGCGCAAAAAGCCGTCAAAAACGGTTGGTCGGTACGCGAAGTAGAACGTCGCAGTCAGTTGGCGCATCAAAAAGCCAAACCGGAAGCAGCCAAAACCATCAGTCCAGATATCCGCCGTATCAATGATGCCCTGACCGAGCGTTTGGGTGTCAATGCCGAAGTCAAAACCAGCAATCAGAAAAAAGGCAAAATCGTACTGCATTTTGATACGCCGGAAACATTTGAATACTTGCTGAAGCAGTTGGGTATCAATCAAGAGTTTTAACGGTTTTATAAACAGGCCGTCTGAAAAAAATTTCAGACGGCCTGAATTTTTGATAAAAAGACTGGTCGTACAGATGCTTACAATACAAATCAAAATCTTCTATAAAATCTGTGTAGCAACATGTAATTTGTGTTAAACTCCGTTCCTGCAAAGATTTGTTTTATATGTGTTAATCATTTATCTGTGAAAGGTTCACAAAGATTAACATATTGCTTGACGTTAACAAACTTCTTGATTATATTAATTTGCCTTGCGTTTTGGGGTGTGAAGTACAATGAATCGGATAGTCCCATTGCAAGTGATTGTATTGTTAATAATTTCAGTTGTTTGTGCGTTATTCTCCGGATTGCCCGGCCTCCTCTCTGCTTTGGCGGGAGGATTTTCGTACATTTTGCCTACCCTTGTTGCAGTTTTACTTTTAAAGTTTTCCCGACGAAATCCCGATCTGCAAAGTTCAATGTTTGTCGGTGGAGAGGTTTTAAAAGTAGTGCTGTCGCTGGTATCTATGTCGGTCGTTTTTGCGATATGGCATCAATCGCTGGTATTTTTCCCATTCTTATTGGGGTTACTCAGCGTCAGTCATTTGGTTTTTTTAGTATTGTTGAGAGTGAAACACTATGGCAGGTGAAACTATGACCGCTGCCGACTACATCAAGCACCACTTGCAAAGCTTGACCAGTTTGTCGGATGTTACTCAGGGTCAAGGACTGAAAAACATCGCTGATTTTTCGTTCATTAACCTTGATGCAATCTTTTTTGCCGTTCTGTTGGGCGTAATCGGCAGCTTCCTTTTGTGGCGTGGAGCCAAAAAAGCAACGGCTGGCGTACCCGGTCGTTTTCAGGCGGCTGTTGAAATTCTGTTCGAATTCGTGGATAACATGTGTAAGAGCATTATTCATAACGAACAATCGCGTAAAGCTGTTGCGCCTTTAGGCTTGACTCTGTTTGTCTGGATTTTCTTGATGAACGCCATGGATATGTTGCCAGTTGATTTGCTGCCAATGGTATGGCAAGGCGTTACCGGTAATCATCACGCACTGTTGCGTGTCGTACCGACTGCTGACTTGAATACCACTTTGGCTCTGGCAATTGGCGTATTGTTGGTATGTATTTATTACAATATCAAAATCAAAGGCTTTGGCGGTTGGATTCACGAATTGTTCAGTGCGCCTTTTGGTCCGATGCTTGCTCCGGCCAACTTCTTGTTGAACTTGGTAGAGTTCTTGTCCAAAACCGTATCCCACGGTATGCGGTTGTTTGGTAATATGTATGCCGGTGAGCTGGTGTTCTTGCTGATTGCTTTGTTGGGTGGTGCATGGGCATCAACCGGCAGTATCGAAACTTTGGATCCAATTTTATTTGTGTTCCACCTGATTGCCGGTTTGGCTTGGGCGATTTTCCACATTTTGGTTATCACCTTGCAGGCATTTATTTTCATGGCGTTGGCGTTCGTATATATCGGACAAGCGCATGATGCACACTAATCAAGTAGTTTTTTCGTAGTTTGTTTTTTGTAGTTTAACCTTTACTATTTTAAGGAGTTTAAAAATGGGTTTGATTGCTATCGCATGTGGTT
>NZ_JBQCTZ010000274.1:0-3781 GCF_051963715.1 Neisseria sp. P0001.S005
GGTGCTACTGGTGCTACTGGTGCTACTGGTGCTACTGGTGCTACTGGTGCTACTGGTGCTACTGGTGCTACTGGTGCAACTGGTGCTAAAGGTGATACCGGCGCAACTGGTGCTACTGGCGCAACCGGTGCTACTGGCGCAACTGGCGCAACTGGTGCTACTGGCGCAACTGGTGCTACCGGCGAAAAAGGTGACACCGGCGTAACCGGCGCAACTGGTGCTACTGGTGCTACTGGTGCTAAAGGTGATACCGGCGCTACTGGCGCAACTGGTGCTACTGGTGCTACTGGCGCAACCGGCGCAACTGGTGCTACCGGTGCTACTGGTGCAACTGGTGCTAAAGGCGATACCGGTGCTACCGGCGCAACCGGTGCTACCGGCGCAACTGGTGCTACTGGCGCTACTGGCGCAACCGGTGCAACTGGTGCTAAAGGTGATACCGGTGCTAAAGGCGATACCGGTGCTAAAGGCGATACCGGCGCAACCGGCGACAAAGGTGAAAAAGGTGACACCGGCGTAACCGGCGCAACTGGTGCTAAAGGCGATACCGGTGCAACTGGTGCAACTGGTGCAACTGGTGCTAAAGGCGATACCGGTGCTACCGGCGCAACCGGTGCTACTGGTGCTACCGGCGCAACTGGTGCTACTGGCGCTACTGGCGCAACCGGTGCTACTGGTGCTACTGGCGCTACTGGTGCTACTGGCGCTACTGGCGCTACTGGCGCAACCGGCGCAACTGGTGCTAAAGGTGATACCGGCGCAACTGGTGCTACTGGTGCTAAAGGTGATACCGGCGCAACTGGTGCTACTGGTGCAACTGGTGCTAAAGGTGATACCGGTGAAAACGGTAAGTCTGCTGAAGGTAAAGTTGAGCGTGATGAAGCTAAAGGTACTTCTACCATTACTATCAACAACTTCGATAAAGACGGTAAAGTCATCTCTACTACTACTGCAACCGTGAAAGACGGTAAAGACGGTAAAGATGCTGATGGCACCTTCGGTCTGGTTGACGAGACTGGTACTACTGACGGCTCTATCTCCAAAAAACTGAATAACACTATTCAGATTAAAGGTGATGCGGGTACTAAAGTTCAAGTATTCGACAAAGCAACCGGTAAGACTTCAGAGAAAGAAGTTCAAAACATCTTCGTTAAGAAAGACGGCGATGCGCTGAAAGCCAGCTTGAACCCTGATCTGACCGTTAACAGTGTTACTACTAATGAACTGAAGGCAGGTCCTGTAACCATCAACAAAGATGGTATCGATGCCGGCAACACTACTATTAAAAATGTTGCTCCAGGTAAGAACGGTACCGATGCGGTTAACGTTGACCAGCTGAACCAAAAATTCGGCGATGTGAACAGCAGTGTGAACAAGGTTGACAACAACGCCCGCGCAGGTGTGGCTCAAGCTCTGGCTACTGCCGGTCTGCCACAAGCTTACTTGCCAGGTAAGAGCATGCTGGCTATCGGTGGCAGTCACTACCGCGGTGAAACCGGTTACGCTGTCGGCCTCTCTAGCATTTCCGATGGTGGTCACTGGATCATCAAAGGTACTGCTTCCGGCAACTCACGTGGTCACTTCGGTGCTACCGTAGCAGTTGGTTACCAATGGTAATCTGACTTTCAGACGGCCTGAAAAGGCCGTCTGAAAAGACGAAGCAAAGTAAATGCGGCCTAATTTAGGCCGCATTTTTTTATGCTTAGATTATGTGTTGGTTTTATTCGATGAATTAATCGTTATAGTAGCTAAAGAGAAATGAATATATCTTTAGCAATCTGTTGCAATGTAAAAGGCCGTCTGAAACATCATTTGATGTTTCAGACGGCCTTTCATTTATTCACACTATATGCCATTAATCCCAAATATTTGCGCGTTCTACTTCTTTCCATGCGTCTAGAATCAGGCTGCCGTCGTTGTCTTTTAGCAAGGTGGCATCTGAGAGCATACGGCGCCAAGTGCGGGCATTTTTTAGGCCGTGCATTAAGCCTAGTGCATGGCGGACGATATGGCGTAGGATGGTACCGCGCCCTGAGGCGATTTGTTCGCGGCTGTATGCGTATAGCCAAGCTGCTAAATCTGCGTATTGGATTGGTGCGTGTGTGTTGTTGTAAAACAGTGCATCCCAATCGCGCATCAGCATTGGATTGTGATAAGCCTCGCGCCCGATCATGACGCCGTCGACAAATTTCAGATGTTCGGCGATTTCTTCATTGGTGGTGATGCCGCCGTTAATCAAAATTTCTAAGTCGGGGAACTCTTGTTTCAAACGGTAGACGTATTCATATTTGAGTGGCGGAACTTCACGGTTTTCTTTCGGGGATAAACCGTCCAGCCAAGCATTACGCGCATGGACGATAAATGTGCGGCAGGCTGTTTTTTCACGAAGCGTGCCTACAAAATCTGCCACGACTTGATATTCTGTTTGTCTATCTACGCCGATGCGGTGTTTGACTGTTACCGGAATTTCAACTACATCCTGCATCGCGTTCAAACAATCTGCCACCAAATCTACATCATTCATCAGGCAAGCGCCGAAAGCGCCTTTTTGTACGCGTGGGCTGGGGCAGCCGCAATTTAGGTTAACTTCGTTATAGCCATACGCCTCAGCCGCTTTGGCAGCGATTGCCAAGTCATGCGGATCTGAGCCGCCAAGCTGTAAAGCTACCGGTTGCTCGCCTTCGTTGAAACTCAAGAAGCGGTCTTTATCTCCGTAAACCACCGCGCCTGAATTGACCATTTCGCTATAAAGCCAAGCATTGCGTGTAATTTGTCGCGCCATAAAGCGATAGTGTCTGTCTGTCCAATCGAGCATAGGTGCGACAGACAAGCGGCGGGAAGGTAGGGAAGAGGCAGACATTGAGATGACTTTCAAACAAAATAACGCATTATATAGCGTATTAAATTGACTTTCGATATCGGCCGGTAAATCAAAATGATATATAAGGTATCACTAGGTGCAGCTGTGTTGTAGCTGAGGCTAAATCCATTCATTGTGGTGGAAATCCAATATTCAGACGGCCAAATAAGTTTTAAAATGTCAAACAACAAACCATTAGAATGATAAGGAAAAAACATGGCACAATTTTTCGCCATCCATCCCGATAATCCCCAAGACCGCCTCATCAAGCAAGCCGCCGATATTGTCCGCAGTGGCGGCGTTATCGTTTACCCTACGGATTCCTGCTATGCGCTAGGTTGCAAACTCGGCGACAAAAACGCGATGGAGCGTATTCTCACGATTCGCAAAATCGATCAAAAACACCATCTGACCCTGATGTGTGCTGATTTGAGCGAATTGGGTACTTACGCCAAAGTGGATAATGCCCAATTCCGCCAGCTCAAAGCAGCTACGCCCGGCAGCTACACCTTTATCCTGCAGGCAACCAAAGAAGTACCCAATCGCACGCTTCATCCCAAGCGCAAAACCATCGGCCTGCGTGTTCCTGATAACGCCACTGCCTTGGCACTTTTGCAAGAATTGGGCGAACCTATTTTAAGTTGCACCCTCATGCTGCCCGAAGACGACGAGCCATTGACCGATCCATACGAGATCCGAGACCGTCTTGAGCATGCTGTCGATTTGGTTATTGATGGCGGCTGGTGCGGTACTGAGCCGACGACGGTTATCGATATGACCGATGGTACTGAGCTGATTCGTCAAGGCAAGGGCGATATTGCCGTATTCGGCTTGTAAAACCATTTGTAGAAACTAGTAGCGTTGTTTACAGTATTTCCAGGAGAATACTGAAACATGAACATGCACAAAAACACCCGTCTC
>NZ_JBQCTZ010000275.1:0-3752 GCF_051963715.1 Neisseria sp. P0001.S005
CAAGAACAGGAAAGCATCAATACCCACTTAAACGCCCTGTTTCAAAAAACCTTTGCCGTTGCCAAAGAAGTGCGTACCGACACTGCCGTCGGCGAAAACTCCGTCTCCATGGCTTCTGCATCGGTCAAAATGGCAGAGCAAATTTTCCCTTCTATTTCCGATCTGAACGTCCTCTTTATCGGCGCAGGCGAAATGATTGAACTGGTGGCCACTTATTTTGCCGCTAAAAATCCCAAGCTCATTACCGTTGCCAACCGTACACACCAGCGTGCGCAGGAATTGTGCGACAAACTCGGTGTCAACGCCGAAGCCTGCCTGCTGAACGAATTACCCGATATTTTGCACGATTACGACGTGGTCGTTTCTTCCACAGCCAGCCAACTTCCCCTCGTCGGCAAAGGCATGGTCGAACGCGCATTGAAAAAACGTCACAACATGCCTGTTTTCCTGCTGGATTTGGCCGTTCCGCGCGATATCGAAGCCGAAGTCGGCGAATTGGAAGACGCATATCTCTATACCGTAGACGACATGATGGACATTGTCCAAAGCGGTAAAGATGCGCGCAAAAAGGCAGCGGCAGCAGCTGAAAGCATGGTGGAAGAAAAAGTCAGCGAATTTATCCGCCTGCAGAAAAACCGCCAAAGCGTTCCGCTTATCCGCGCCTTGCGCGACGAAGGTGAACGCGCGCGCCGCCAAGTATTGGAAAATGCCATGAAGCAACTGGCAAAAGGCGTATCCGCCGAGGATGTCCTCGAACGCCTCTCCATTCAGTTGACCAACAAACTGCTCCACTCTCCGACACGCACGCTCAATAAAGCCGGCTCGGACAACAGCGAGTTAATCGATGCCGTGGCGCAGATCTACCATTTGGATCAACACGACTAACCACAATTTAAAGGCCGTCTGAAAGAAGCGAACCGACCGACAGGTCATATTCCAAAGCTTTCAGACGGCCTTAAAACAATAAAATCCCAATCATCATTTTTTCATTTAAAATGAAATGCTTGAAAAAAAACCGTTAAAGTGTAAAAATCCTATTTTATACATTTAAACAGCATTCAAACAATAAAACTGCCTGCCGGCTCAAACTCATGCCGACAATACGATAGGCACCGGCAAAAGGAACTTTCGTGAATATTAAAACAAACACATATCTGGCCCTTGCTGTTCTCTCAGCTTCTCTTCTTTCAGGTTGCGACAAAGTCAGCACCTTTTTCGACAAAGACGAAAATAAAGAACTCGTTCAACGCATTGAAACCAATACCGATGAAGGAAAAGTCGGGATGTTGTTGCCCGACTTCGCCCAACTGGTGCAAAACGAAGGACAGGCCGTCGTCAATATTCAAGCGACACCGGCGAAACGCACTGCGACACCGGATGACGACCACAGCATGGACCTGAGCCAATTCCCCGACAACGATCCGTTTTACGAATTCTTCAAGCGCCTTGTTCCCAATATGCCCGACATGCCGCAAGAAGATACTGAAAGCGACGCTTTGAATTTCGGTTCCGGCTTTATTATCAGCAAAGACGGTTATATCCTGACCAATACCCACGTGGTTGCCGGCATGGGCAATATTAAAGTCCTGCTCAACGACAAACGCGAATACACGGCCAAACTGGTCGGTTCAGACGCCCAATCCGACGTTGCCCTCTTAAAAATCGAGCCGCAAGAAGACTTGCCGGTTGTCAAAATCGGCAATCCGAAAGATTTGAAACCGGGTGAATGGGTAGCCGCCATCGGTGCACCTTTCGGCTTTGACAACAGCGTAACCTCCGGCATCGTCTCCGCCAAAGGCCGCAGCCTGCCGAATGAAAACTACACGCCGTTCATCCAAACCGACGTTGCCATCAACCCAGGCAACTCAGGTGGCCCGCTATTCAACCTCCGCGGCCAAGTAGTCGGCATCAACTCGCAAATTTACAGCCGCAGCGGCGGTTTCATGGGCATTTCGTTTGCCATTCCGATTGATGTTGCCATGAATGTGGCCGATCAATTAAAAGCCAACGGCAAAGTCCAACGCGGTCAACTAGGCGTGGTTATTCAAGAAGTTTCTTACGATTTGGCAAAATCTTTCGGTTTGGACAAAGCAAGCGGCGCGCTGATTGCCAAAATCATGCCAAACAGCGCGGCACAACAAGCCGGGTTGCAAGTCGGCGATATTGTCCGCAGCGTAAACGGAGAAGAAGTCCGCGCCTCCAGCGATTTGCCGGTCATGGTCGGCTCGATTATGCCGGGTAAAGAAGTGACTTTGAGCATTTGGCGCGGCGGCAAACAAACTGATGTCAAAGTCAAACTTGGCAGCGCAGCCGAACAAACGGAAACTTCTGCAAAAGAAGCCGAACACCCGCAACACGATGGCGGCCATGACGGATTTACCGTTGAAAACGCAGGCCTGACTTTGCAGGTTGAAAACGCAGACGGCAAACAACGCTTAATCGTTCTGCGCGTTAGCGGTGCGGCCGAACGTGCCGGCCTCAAACGCGGCGACGAAATTATTGCCGTCAGCCAAATCAGCGTCAATGACGAATCCACTTTCCGAAGTGCCTTGGAAAGCGCAGGCAAAAACGTACCGCTTTTGGTACAACGCGAAGGCAATACTTTGTTCCTCGCGCTAAATCTGCAGTAGTCCGATTTTTCAGACGGCATGATGATGTGTTAGATGATAAAATACCCATCTGTCAGAGGCGGTGGGTATTTTGTTATCCGTCTTCCAGTTTAGGCCGTCTGAAAATATTTCACCGCTTATATACAATATAATTATGCAACTTATTAATTATTCAAATTCTATTTTATCCATCGTCCCGGCAGCCATTGCGCTCGCCTTGGCCATTGCCACGCGCCGTGTATTGCTGTCCCTGGGTGTAGGCATTATCGTCGGCTCATTCCTGCTGGTAGGCGGTAATCCACTTGATGCCTTGGTTCACTTAAAAGACATGGCTGTCAGCCTGACTTGGGCGGACGGTGATTGGTCTTTGGGCAAACCCAAAATCCTGCTCTTTTTGGTGCTTTTGGGGATTTTCACTTCCCTGCTGACACATTCCGGCAGTAACCAAGCATTTGCCGATTGGGCAAAACAGCACATCAAAGGCCGTCGCGGTGCGAAGCTGCTGACCGCCTGTCTGGTATTCGTTACCTTTATTGACGACTATTTCCACAGTCTTGCCGTCGGTGCGATTGCCCGCCCTGTAACCGACAAATTCAAAGTTTCCCGCGCCAAACTGGCTTATATCCTAGACTCCACTGCCGCACCGATGTGCGTTTTGATGCCGGTATCAAGCTGGGGCGCATCGATTATCGCTACTTTGGCCGGCCTTTTGGTAACTTACAACATTACAGACTACACGCCAATGGGCGCATTCGTGGCCATGAGCCTGATGAATTACTACGCCGTCTTCGCATTGATTATGGTGTTTGTCGTGGCTTGGTTCTCCTTCGATATCGGCTCCATGGCCAGTTTGGAACGCGCCGCTTTAAATGAAATTCATGATGAAACCGTTGAAACAGGCCATCCCAACGGCCGTGTATTTGCACTGATTGTGCCGGTTTTGGTACTGATCGTCGCCACGGTTTCCGCCATGATTTACACTGGCGCGCAAGCTTCTGAAACCTTCTCTTTACTCAGCGCGTTTGAAAATACCGATGTGAACACTTCCCTCGTGTTCGGCGGCACCTGCGGCGTATTGGCCGTCATCCTCTGCACCATCGGCACCATCAAAACCAGCGATTACCCTAAAGCCATTTGGCAGGG
>NZ_JBQCTZ010000276.1:0-3736 GCF_051963715.1 Neisseria sp. P0001.S005
GTATCGCAACACCCAGGTGCGCGTGCTTTGTACACCGAGCAACTGATTGCCGAAGGCGTGGTAACTCAAGCTGAGGCTGACGGTTACATCCAAGCCTACCGTGATGCTTTGGACAAAGGCGAACATGTTGAACAAACAACTTTGAGCAACTTCCAACGCACACAAATCGACTGGAGCAAATACCAAGGTAAAGATTGGCGCGAAAAAATCGAAACCGGTTTGCCTGCCGCCGACATTGAGCGTCTTACTGAGAAATTCACCGCTGTACCGGAAGGCTTTGCCCTGCATCCGACTGCAAAACGTGTGATCGAAGCGCGTAAAGCCATGGCATCCGGAAAACAAGCCATCGACTGGGGTATGGCCGAAACCCTCGCATACGCAAGCCTGCTGACCAAAGGTCATGGCGTGCGTATCTCCGGTGAGGACTCCGGCCGCGGTACATTCTCACACCGTCATGCCGTTCTGCACGATCAAAAACGCGAAAAATGGGACGACGGTACTTATGTTCCTCTGCGTAACATGGGCGAAGGCTTGGGCGAGTTCCTGGTTATCGACTCTATCTTGAACGAAGAAGCCGTGATGGCGTTCGAGTACGGCTTTGCCTGCTCCGCACCTGACAAGCTGACCATTTGGGAAGCTCAATTCGGTGACTTCGCCAACGGCGCGCAAGTGACTATTGACCAATTCCTGTCTTCAGGTGAAACCAAATGGGGTCGTTTGTGCGGCCTGACCACCATCCTGCCGCACGGCTACGACGGTCAAGGCCCTGAGCACTCTTCTGCACGCGTAGAACGTTGGTTGCAACTGTGTTCCGAGAACAATATGCAAGTCATCATGCCGTCTGAAGCGTCGCAAATGTTCCACCTCTTGCAACGCCAAGTCTTGGGTTCATACCGTAAACCGCTGGTGATTTTCATGTCCAAACGCCTGTTGCGCTTCAAAGGTGCAATGAGCCCGCTGGAAAACTTCACCGAAGGTTCGACTTTCCGTCCGGTTATCGGCGATACCGCCGAACGCGCAAGCAACGATAGCGTGAAACGCGTGGTATTGTGTGCCGGTCAGGTTTACTATGACTTGGAAGCTGGCCGTGCCGAGCGTAAACTGGAAGATGATGTTGCTATCGTCCGCGTTGAGCAGCTGTATCCGTTCCCATACGACGAGGTTAAAGCTGAACTGGCGAAATATCCGAACGCAAAATCTGTGGTTTGGGCACAAGAAGAGCCGAAAAACCAAGGCGCGTTCTACCAAATCCGCCACCGCATCGAAGACGTTATCAGCGAAGAGCAAAAACTGTCTTATGCCGGTCGTCCAAGCAGCGCATCGCCTGCAGTGGGCTACTCAAGCAAACACATTGCTCAATTGAAACAATTGGTTGAAGACGCTTTGGCATTGTAAATCAAGTAGCATTCCGTCTGAGTCTGCTCAGGCGGAATGCCCATATGCAGAATTAAAAACACACAACAGGCCGTCTGAAAGGGCCATTGGAGACACAAAATGATTATTGATGTAAAAGTACCTATGCTGTCTGAAAGCGTATCTGAAGGCACGCTCTTGGAATGGAAGAAAAAAGTTGGCGAAGCAGTTGCCCGTGACGAAATCTTGATCGATATCGAAACTGACAAAGTGGTTTTGGAAGTACCTTCTCCACAAGCCGGCGTATTGGTTGAAATCGTAGCGCAAGACGGTGAAACCGTTGTTGCCGACCAAGTTTTGGCGCGCATCGATACCGCTGCTACTGCCGCTGCTGAAGCCCCAGCCGCCGCTCCTGCCGAAGCAGCTCCAGCTGCCGCTCCTGCTGCTGCACAAAACAACGCCGCTATGCCTGCTGCCGCCAAACTGGCTGCCGAGACCGGTGTTGACGTGAACGCATTGCAAGGTTCCGGCCGTGACGGTCGCGTATTGAAAGAAGACGTACAAAATGCCGCTGTCAAACCTGCCGCAGCCGCTGCTCCTGCTGTTGCACTTCCTGACGGCGCACGTCCTGAAGAACGCGTACCAATGAGCCGCCTGCGTGCCCGCGTTGCAGAACGCCTCCTGGCTTCTCAACAAGAAAACGCCATTCTGACTACATTCAACGAAGTCAACATGAAACCGATCATGGACTTGCGTGCGAAGTACAAAGATAAATTCGAGAAAGAACACGGCGTAAAATTGGGCTTTATGTCCTTCTTCGTTAAAGCCGCTGTTGCCGCTCTGAAAAAATATCCGGTTGTGAATGCTTCTGTTGACGGCAAAGATATCGTGTACCACGGCTACTTCGACATCGGTATCGCGATTGGCAGTCCACGCGGTTTGGTTGTGCCAATCCTGCGTGATGCCGACCAAATGAGCATTGCCGACATCGAACAAGCAATTGTTGATTACGCGAAAAAAGCCAAAGACGGCAAAATCGCTATCGAAGATTTGACCGGCGGTACATTCAGTATTACCAACGGCGGTACTTTCGGTTCTATGATGTCCACCCCGATCATCAACCCACCTCAATCTGCGATTTTGGGTATGCATGCCACTAAAGAGCGCGCTGTGGTTGAAAACGGCCAAGTTGTTGTCCGTCCAATGATGTATCTGGCTCTGTCTTACGACCACCGTATCATCGACGGCCGCGAAGCTGTATTGACCTTGGTAGCCATTAAAGACGCGTTGGAAGACCCAGCTCGCCTGTTGTTGGATCTGTAATCGTTTCAGACGGCCTTTTCTTTTATTTATTAATGAAAAGGCCGTCTGAATTTTTATTTAGATGTAGCGTAATGTAGTATCGTGCTACAATAGGCTCAACGAACGATTGAGGCCGTCTGAAACATTTGATTCGAATGAATCGACAGATATGGACTTTCAGACGGCCTTTTCTTAAAACCATCAAAACGCAGTCATTCAAAATAAAAAAGAAACGAAAAGTATCGTTTTTATTTTGAGATACTGCAAAAGCAAAGGATGACACGATGTCTCAATATGATGTAGTAGTGATTGGTGCAGGCCCGGGCGGATACGTTGCCGCCATCCGTGCCGCGCAACTGGGTTTCAAAACCGCTTGCGTCGATGCAGGCGTTAATAAAGCAGGCAATGCCCCTGCATTGGGCGGTACTTGCTTGAACGTAGGCTGTATCCCTTCTAAAGCCCTGTTGCAATCCAGTGAACATTTCCACGCTGCGCAACACGATTTTGCCGAGCACGGTATTACTGTCGGCGACGTAAAATTCGACGCGGCCAAAATGATTGAGCGCAAAGATGCCATCGTGACCAAACTGACCGGCGGCGTGAAATTCCTGTTCCAAAAAAATAAAGTAACCAGCCTGTTCGGTACTGCTTCTTTTACCGGTAAAAATGGCGATGCTTATCAAATCGAAGTCGATAACAAAGGCGAGAAAACCGTTATCGAAGCCAAACACGTCATCGTAGCGACCGGTTCCGTACCGCGTCCGCTGCCACAAGTCGCTATCGACAACGTGAACGTGTTGGACAACGAAGGCGCATTGAACCTGACCGAAGTACCTGCCAAACTTGGCGTGATCGGTTCCGGCGTGATTGGTTTGGAAATGGGTTCCGTATGGAACCGCGTGGGTGCAGAAGTTACCATTCTTGAAGCCGCGCCGACCTTCCTGGCTGCCGCCGACCAACAAATCGCCAAAGAAGCCTTCAAATACTTCACCAAAGAGCAAGGTTTGAGCATTGAATTGGGCGTGAAAATCGGCGACATCAAATCTGAAGGCAAAGGCGTTTCCGTTGCTTACGAAACTGC
>NZ_JBQCTZ010000277.1:0-2335 GCF_051963715.1 Neisseria sp. P0001.S005
GGCGCAAACCTAAACCACGAGCACATGCACGATGAGATTCAATTGTACCGATCAGGCTCTTAACCAATGTAACTTTAATCTTTTTTTGCTCAGTCATGGTTAGCTCCCAAAATATCTTCTACTGTCAAGCCACGTTTAGCAGCAATATCAGCAGGGGTATACAGTTTAGACAAACCGTCTAATGTAGCGCGTACAATATTGTAAGGATTAGTAGAACCATGTACTTTAGCTGAGATGTTATGGATCCCCATAGCATCAAATACTAAACGCATTGGACCACCAGCTTTTACACCACTACCTTCTTTAGCAGGTTGCATAAATACCTTAGTAGCACCATGACGACCAATAACCTCATGATGAATAGTACCATTTTTCAAAGGTACTTTAATCATAGAGCGTCGAGCTTGATCCATTGCTTTTTGAACAGCAACTGGTACTTCTTTTGATTTACCTTTGCCCATACCGATGCGACCATCACCATCACCAACAACAGTCAGTGCAGAGAAAGCCATGATACGGCCACCTTTAACTACTTTAGTCACACGATTAACTGCGACCATCTTTTCAATCAGTCCGTCACCGCGTTCTTCAATTTCATGTTTTGCCATCTGAAAGTCTCCAAATATTAGAAGCTTAAACCATTTTCACGTGCAGCTTCAGCCAAAGCTTTCACACGACCGTGATATTGGAAACCTGAACGGTCAAAAGCAACTTTTTCAACACCCACTGCTTTAGCTTTTTCAGCAATACGCTTACCAACTACAGCCGCTGCTTCAACGTTGCTACCTGATTTCAGGCTACTACGTACTTCAGCTTCCAATGTAGAGGCTTGAGCCAATACTTTATCACCTTCAGCACTAATTACTTGAGCATAAATATGATTATTGCTGCGGAACACACATAATCTTACCATTTTCAAGTCCGCAATACGCGCACGGGTTTTGCGTGCACGACGGAGTCGGGTTGTATGTTTATCCATTAGTGAACCTCAATTATTTTTTCTTGGCTTCTTTCATCACTACTACTTCACCTACATAACGAACACCTTTACCTTTATAAGGCTCAGGAGAACGGAATGCGCGAATTTCAGCAGCGACTTGGCCAACCACTTGTTTATCTGCACCAGTCAAAACGATTTCTGTTTGGCTAGGAGTTTGAACAGAAACACCTTCAGGCATTTCATATACGATTGGATGAGAGAAACCCAAAGACAAGTTCAAAACTTTACCTTGAGCTTGGGCACGATAACCCACACCAATCAATTGAAGTTTTTTCTCAAAACCTTCAGAAACACCCTTAACCATGTTATTAACCAATGCACGAGCAGTACCAGACATAGCATTAGCCTGTTTACTGTCATTTTTTGCAGCAAAAGTCAATTTACCATCGTTCAGTTCAATAGCAACATCGGAATGCAAAGGAAAAGACAATTCGCCGTTTTTACCTTTGATAACCAATGCATCTGTTCCGAATTTTACTTCTACACCAGCAGGAACAGTCACTGGGTTTTTTGCGACGCGTGACATTTACTTTTCTCCACTAGGCTACGATGCACAACAACTCACCACCGACACCCTCAGAACGGGCTTTGCGATCAGTCATTACACCTTTAGAAGTACTAACAATAGCGACACCCAGGCCATTCATTACGCTAGGGATCTCACTTGATGCTTTGTAAATACGCAAACCTGGACGTGAAACACGTTTAATTTGCTCAATCACAGGACGACCTGCATAGTATTTCAATTGAATTTCCAATACCGGTTTTGCATCAGCAGAAACCGCAAAATCCTCGATATAACCTTCTTCTTTCAAAACTTTTGCAATTGCACATTTCAGTTTAGAAGAAGGCATGGCAACTGCTGCTTTATTAGCACGTTGCGCATTGCGAATACGAGTCAACATATCGGAAATAGGATCATGCATACTCATTATTTATACTCCTATTACCAGCTAGCTTTAACAACACCAGGGATCTCGCCACGCATAGCGATTTCACGGATTTTAATACGGCCCAAACCAAATTTACGGAAAGTGCCACGAGGACGACCTGTTAAAGCACAACGACGACGTTGACGTACAGGTGCTGCATTACGAGGAATGGATTGAAATTTCAAACGTGCTTCAAAACGTTCTTCTTCAGTCGCATTAGCATCATTAATAACAGCGAAAATTGCCTCACGTTTAGCTGCAAACTTTTTCGCCAATGCTTGACGTTTCAGCTCACGATTAATAAGTGCTTTCTTAGCCATGATTATCCTTTAAACGGAAACTTGAACAGTGACAACAAAGCTTTCGCTTCTTCATCAGTTTTTGCAGTAGTTGTAATAGTAAT
>NZ_JBQCTZ010000277.1:2435-3704 GCF_051963715.1 Neisseria sp. P0001.S005
AATTCAAACATTTGATCACGACGCAATGTTACTTTGCAACCAACTGGATAGTTATCACGGATTTTAAAACCTGCGATAGATTTACGAGCAACAGTAACAACTGGTTTTTGACCAGCAATTTTCTCTAAATCAGAAACAGCGTGTTCCATAACTTTTTTATCAGCAACAGCTTCACCTACACCCATATTCAAGGTGATTTTTTCAATACGTGGAACTTCCATTACTGATTTGTAACCAAATTGTTTAACCAATTCAGGAACAACTGTATCTTTATAAAACTCTCTCAAACGAGCCATGTTATCTCCTTATGCTCCAATGATAGAGCCATTTGATTTGAAGAAACGAACGCGTTTAACTTTGCCTTCATTTTCAATCAGCTTAATACCAACACGGTCTGCTTTATTAGTTTCCGGATTCAGGATTGCAATATTAGAAATATCCAAAGGCATTTCCTTAGTAATAATGCCACCCTCAATACCACGCATTGGATTAGGTTTTTGATGGCGTTTCACAACATTAACACCCTCAACAACAACTTTATCACCCAACACTCGAACTACTTGACCTTGCTTACCTTTATCTTTACCGGTAATCACTACAACCTGATCGCCTTTAATGATCTTATTCATCGCGCTATTCCTTATAATACTTCAGGCGCCAATGAAACGATTTTCATAAATCGCTCAGTACGCAATTCACGGGTTACCGGACCAAAAATACGGGTACCCAGAGGTTCAAGTTTATTATTCAACAACACAGCAGCATTGTTATCGAATTTAATTAACGCACCATCAGGACGACGCACACCCTTAGCAGTACGAACAACTACCGCATTGTATACATCACCTTTTTTGACACGACCACGTGGGGCTGCATCTTTAACTGCAACTTTAATAATGTCGCCAACAGAAGCGTAGCGACGCTTAGATCCGCCCAATACTTTGATGCACATTACGCGACGCGCACCAGAGTTATCAGCCACATCTAAGATGGTCTGCATTTGAATCATATTAGTACCTTTAAATTAACCAACTTAATTTACCACTTTCATATAACTCGCACCTTACTTTAAGCTGCTTATTAAATGAAACCATCACGGTTCTAGTAAACCAGTCTTGGATCCCGAAGGGAGAGAAACTTCCATAAGAAGCTGGAAGATAAGAAACGAAGTTTACACGCAAATTAACTTTGCTGCAAGACTTCGTTTCTTATTAAGCTACATTACTGTGTTTTAAATCAAACAGTACGCGCTTTCTCAACCAATTCTTT
>NZ_JBQCTZ010000278.1:0-3698 GCF_051963715.1 Neisseria sp. P0001.S005
GTACAAGCGGAGATGGACAGTGCCAAGCTGAATTTTGAAAAAGCCCTGACCACCGCGCTCAACGAGGTCAACACCAATTACCTTGCCTACAAAAACGCTCAGGCCAGCCTTGCCAATCAGGAACAGCGTTATCAGTTGGACAAGAAAAACAGCCATTACTATCAAGTACGCTACCAACATGGTAAAAACGAACTGAAAGACTGGCTGGAGGCTTTGAATTCGGAATACAGCTCGGCTCAAAACCTGCTGAACCAACGCTATGAAGCCTTAAAATACGAAAATATGGTGTATAAAGCCATGGCGGGACGTTATACGCCGAAATAGCATTTTCAGACGACCTTTGGTTAATTTCCGTCAACGGCCGTCTGAAAAACATTCAAGCAACTGAATTTTCATATATAATCGCGCGTTTATTTGATTTTATCCGGACAACATTATGGCCTTCGCCTCTCTCTTTACGCTTTTGGACGACATTACCGCCGTTTTGGACGACGTAGCGATGATGACCAAAGTCGCCGCCAAAAAAACTGCCGGCGTGGTTGGCGACGATTTGGCGCTCAACGCCAATCAGGTAACCGGCGTATCCGCCGAGCGCGAATTGCCGATTATTTGGGCGGTGGCAAAAGGCTCTCTGGTCAACAAGCTGATTCTGGTGCCGCTTGCGCTGTTGCTTTCCGCTTTCCTGCCTGCGCTGATTACGCCCTTGCTGATGATCGGCGGTGTTTATTTGTGTTTTGAAGGCGTGGAAAAACTGTTGCACAAATTTCTGCACCGCAATGAACACGAAGACGGACACGATGCCGAGCCTGAAGTCACAGACGAAAAAACAAAAGTAAAAGGCGCGGTCCGTACAGATTTCATCCTCTCCGCCGAAATCATCATTATCGCGCTGGGTGTTGTTGAAAAATATGACCTGATGACGCGTTCTTTGGTTATGGCTGCCATCGGTGTCGGCATGACTGCATTGGTCTATGGTTTGGTCGGCATCATCGTCAAACTTGACGACCTCGGTATGATGTTGATGCGCCAAAAAAGCGCCGCCGTACAAGGCATCGGACGCGGTTTGATTTCATTTATGCCTTGGTTTATGCGTGGCTTGAGCATTGTCGGCACGCTGGCGATGTTCTTGGTCGGCGGCGGACTAATCGCCCACAACCTTGGCTTTTTGCACGATTTCCTCCACGCGCAGCATTGGGACAGCGGCATGATGGAACATATCGCCAATCTGGTGGTCGGAGTAGCCGCCGGTGCATTAGCTTGCGCAATCGTCCTGCCTGCAATGAAATTGTTTCAAAAAGACTGATTTTGTTTCCCTGCCGTCTGAAAACTTTTCAGACGGCCTCAATACCATTTAAAGCATGAATATTTTCCGTAAACTCGAACAATATTGGCAACATCCGCTGCTGTACTGGCCGCTGGTTATCTTGATTGCCGCTGCGACACCGTTCACTTTCGCCCCGTATTATCATTTCTGGCTGATGCCGCTGTTGTTTGGAGCGCTGATACGCCTGATTGAATTGCGTCCACGCTTTGCCGTCATGACTGCCTATCTGTTCGGATTAATCGGTTATACGGCGCAGTTTTATTGGATACACACTGCCCTGCATGATGTTTCGGGTCTGCCGGATTCATACGCCATCCCCCTCACCTTCCTGCTGCCGGCATTTCTTGCGCTTTATCCGGCCATCTGTTTTTGGGTGTGGAGAAAATGCAACCTGGCGCGCTGGGCCAAAACCGGCCTCCTGCTGCCGATTTTGTGGACGCTGGCAGAATTTGCCCGCGAACGTTTCCTGACCGGATTCGGCTGGGGCGCAATCGGCTATTCCCAAATCATTAAAGACAGCCCGTTGGCAGGTTTCGCGCCTTTGGGCGGCATTCATATGGTCACGCTGGCAACCGCTTTCCTCAGCGCATGGCTGGTGTTGCTGATTGACAACCACGGCCGTCTGAAACACCGCCTGCTGCCCTTATTCCTTATCGTTGCACTCTGCTCCGTCGGCTACATTTCCCAACAAACCGAATACACCCGCCCCGACGGCAGCACCAGCACCGTCGCCCTGATTCAAGGCAATATCGAGCAGAATCTGAAATGGAAGGAAGAGCAAATCATCCCAACCATTCAGAAATACTACGAACAAATCAGCAAAACCAGTGCCGACATCGTCATCCTGCCTGAAACCGCCCTGCCGCTGATGCGCCAAGACCTGCCCGAAGGTATCTTGGAACAATTCGCCGAACAGGCGCAAAGCAACGGCAGCGCGTTGGCCATCGGTATCAGCCAATATACGCCCGACGGCAACGGCTACGAAAATGCCGTCATCAATTTGAGCGACTATCACAACAGCACTTCCGATACCATCCCCTACTACGCCAAAAACCACCTGGTTCCATTTGGCGAATACAAGCCTTTACCCATCATTACCGAGCGCCTCTATAAAATGATGGATATGCCTTTGGCCGACTTCCAAAAAGGTGGCGACAACCAAGCGCCTTTGACAATGAAAGATCAAAAAGTCGCCTTCAATATCTGCTATGAAGACGGCTTCGGCGACGAACTCATCGCAACGGCGAAACGCTCTACCCTGCTTGCCAACATCAGTAATATGGCGTGGTACGGCAAATCCAATGCCATGTATCAGCAGCTTCAACAGTCCCAAGCGCGTGCAATGGAACTGGGCCGCTACATGGTTCGCGCCACCAATACCGGCGCGACCGCCATTATTTCCCCTAAAGGTACGATTGTTGCCGAGGCCCAACCGGATACAGAAACCGTCCTCGAAGGCCACGTCAAAGGCTATATCGGAGAAACGCCTTATATGAAAGCAGGCGGCTCAACATGGCTTATCAGCATTTTGGCCGTTATCGGCGTATTCTTCATCCTGATTGGCCGGAAGAAACCAGAATAAAAAAATTTTAAGACCTTGTTATACAAGGTCTTTTTTATTACTAAAACTATTTACATACAGAAATGTTTGTAATATACTTACCCAAAACCTAGCAAATCACTCAAATTTTCTAAGACAATCAAACCTTGCGATTCAAGCAGTAAAAACTATTGAATCTATCGTTAATTTACAGAAAAAATCCAACCCATAACAAAACAAACCACAGGCAGTGTTATACTGCTTGTCACACAATAAACAAAAAGCCGTTTTCAGACGGCCTAATTAAGGAGAGCATCCTTTATGAATAAAGCTTTTGCATTACCCGTTATCCACAGCGGCAACGGTAGCCTCGAGCAATACATTCATACTGTCAACAGCATTCCCATGCTGACTGCCGAAGAAGAAACACAACTGGCCGAACGTCAGCAAAAAGGCGATCTCAACGCCGCCAAACAGCTTATTCTGTCTCATCTTCGCGTCGTCGTATCCATCGCACGCGGCTACGATGGCTACGGCCTCAACCAAGCCGACCTGATTCAAGAAGGCAATATCGGCCTGATGAAAGCCGTCAAACGCTACGAACCGAGCCGCGGCGCGCGCCTGTTTTCGTTTGCCGTGCATTGGATTAAAGCCGAAATCCATGAATTCATTTTGCGCAACTGGCGTTTGGTCCGCGTTGCCACAACCAAACCGCAACGCAAACTGTTCTTCAATCTGCGCAGCATGCGTAAAAATCTGAATGCCTTGTCTCCAAAAGAAGCGCAAGAAATCGCCGACGATTTGGGCGTCAAATTGTCCGAAGTCTTGGAAATG
>NZ_JBQCTZ010000279.1:0-3693 GCF_051963715.1 Neisseria sp. P0001.S005
TGGTACGCCGTCGAATTTTTGTCCACTTTAAGCGGCGAAATGCTGGTTACCATGATTTACCACAAGAAGCTGAACGAAGCATGGCAACAAGCCGCGCAAGAGCTGGCGCACAATTTGGGCATACACATCATCGGCCGCAGCCGCGGACAAAAAATCGTATTGAGCCAAGATTTTGTGACCGAAGCGTTGGAAGTCAACGGCAAGACCTTCCGCTATCGTCAAATCGAGGGCAGCTTTACCCAACCCAATGCCCACGTGTGCCAAAAAATGCTGACGTGGGCGTGTGATGCTGTGCAGAACTTAGGCAAAGACATGCTTGAGCTGTACTGCGGCAACGGCAATTTCACCCTGCCGCTTTCGCAACATTTCAATCAAGTGTTGGCGACCGAAGTCTCCAAAACTTCCGTCAACGCCGCTCAATGGAACATTGAAGCTAACCAAATTACCAACCTCAAAATCGCCCGCCTGTCTGCGGAAGAATTTACCGAGGCCTACACGCAAAACCGTGAATTTCGCCGCCTGCAAGAACAAGGCATCGACTTGAAAAACTATGATTTTTCAACTATTTTTGTCGATCCTCCACGCGCCGGTGTTGATGATGAGACGCTCAAATTGGTTGCCCGATTCGACAATGTCCTCTATATTTCCTGCAACCCTGAGACCCTTCGCACCAACCTAGACACGCTCTGTCAAACCCATACCATCGAACGCGCCGCCCTGTTCGATCAATTCCCATTTACCCATCATATCGAAAGCGGCGTTTGGTTGAAGAAAAAATAAAATCATATAAAAAGGCCGTCTGAATGTTCAGACGGCCTTTAATTAACGGCATCTTAAGTGATTTTCAAATCAATCCGCTTCCAAAACCACTTTCATGGCTTGGTTTTCAGCAGCGTGTTTGAATACATCGTAAGCTTTTTCCAATTCGCTGAATTTGAAATGGTGGGTCATCATTTTGGTGTAATCCACTGAGCTACTGGAAATGGCTTTCATCAGCATTTCGGTGGTATTGGCGTTAACCAGGCCGGTAGTAATGGCAAGGTTTTTAATCCACAGTTTTTCCAGTTTGAAATCAACGGATTGACCATGTACACCAACCACAGCAATATGGCCTCCGGGTTTCACAATGTCTTGGCACATATTCCAAGTCGCAGGGATACCGACCGCTTCTATGGCGCAATCTACGCCATCTTCGCCGACGATAGCGGCAACTTGCTTGCTCACATCGCCGGAAGCAGGGTTGATGGTATGGGTTGCACCCAATTCTTTCGCCAGTTTCAAACGATTTTCGTCCATATCACAAACGATGATGGCAGCAGGGCTATACAGTTGCGCGGTCAACAAGGCAGACATGCCGACAGGGCCTGCGCCTGCGATGAATACGGTATCGCCGGGTTTCACATCACCGTATTGCACGCCGATTTCGTGGGCGGTAGGCAGGGCATCGCTCAACAACAGGGCAACTTCTTCGTTGACGTTGTCAGGCAGCGGAACCAAACTGTTGTCGGCATAAGGCGTACGGACGTATTCGGCCTGAGTACCGTCAATCATATAGCCCAAGATCCAACCGCCGTTGCGGCAGTGTGAATAAAGTTGGATTTTACAGTTGTCGCAAGTACAGCATTTGCTGACACATGAAATAATGACTTTATCACCGACTTTGATGTTTTTTACAGCATCGCCGACTTCTTCTACAATACCGATACCCTCATGACCGAGAATACGACCGTCGGCAACTTCAGGGTTTTTACCCTTCCAAATACCCAAGTCAGTACCGCAAATCGTGGTTTTAACGATTTTGACGACTGCATCGGTCGGATCGATAATTTGAGGGCGGGGTTTTTCTTCGAAACGGATGTCGTTTGCGCCATGATAAACCATTGCTTTCATGTGAATCTCCTTGAGCAGTTAATAAACTTTAACAATACAGCGTAAATCCACGTTAACTATATTTATATACCCCTCCACCAGATAAGTCAATCCTGATTATTATTTCGTATGTTATAGTACAACACTATGTTTTAAAAATAAATAATTAAAAAGTAAATATTAATGAACACACCCACATCCTTCGCGCGACGACTCATCGATTGGCAACGGCAGCATGGCCGTCACGACTTGCCTTGGCAGGTCAAAGACCCCTATTCCGTCTGGCTTTCAGAAATCATGCTCCAACAAACGCAGGTTGCTACCGTATTGGACTACTATCCGCGTTTCTTAGCCAAATTCCCAACTGTGCAATCGCTTGCCGCCGCGCCGCAAGACGAGGTTTTATCCTTGTGGGCAGGCTTGGGCTATTACAGCCGCGCACGCAATCTGCACAAAGCAGCGCAACAAGTCATCGGACAATTCGGCGGCATCTTTCCTTCCGAGCGCAAGGACTTGGAGACGCTCTGCGGCGTAGGCAGAAGTACCGCTGCCGCCATTTCTGCCTTTGCTTTTAACCGACGAGAAACCATCTTGGACGGCAACGTCAAACGCGTTCTCTGCCGTGTCTTTGCCCAAGACGGCAATCCGCAAGACAAAAAATTTGAAAACTCGCTCTGGACACTTGCCGAAAGCCTGCTGCCGTCTGAAAACGCCGATATGCCTGCCTATACACAAGGGCTGATGGATTTGGGTGCAACCGTCTGCAAACGGACAAAACCTTTGTGCCATCAATGCCCTATGGCAGACATCTGCGAAGCAAAAAAACAAAACCGCATTGACGAGCTGCCCCGCAAAAAAACTGCTCCCGAAGTGCAAACCCTACCGCTTTATTGGCTGATTATGCATAACGCTGACGGCGCATTATTGCTTGAAAAACGCCCTGCCAAAGGCATTTGGGGCGGTCTGTATTGCGTACCCTGTTTTGAAAAATTAGACGATTTGTATACTTACGCCGAACACTTCGGCATTGTTTCAGACGGCCTTGAAGAACAAACCACGTTTACCCACCGCCTGACCCACCGCTTATTGATGATTACCCCTTTTCAGACGCAACAAAGGCCGTCTGAACATCTTTCAGACGGCCTTTGGATATCATCGGAACAGTTGGTGGATTATGGTTTGCCCAAACCTCTAATCAAGTATTTGGCTAAAGGCTAAACCGCCCTATTCCACAATCTCTTTAAATACAACTTCTTTTCCGCCGCGAATCAGTACGGCAAACCCATCGCCAATCTGCCAACGCGAGCTTGGATTGGCGTACTCGACGCCCTGACTCCGCAAGCGGACTTGCACCAGTTTCTCAACCGTATTACCTTCACGCAGCTCAACCATCATCGGGCTGTGGCTGTTGATATAAATTGCAGTAATCGTCCGACCTTGTGCAGATTGATAACGGACAGAATACGTCTGCGCCTGTGCAATGACCGGTAACGGCGCATCAGGGCGCACGGCCTTATAAGAACCGCACGCAGCGCACAAACTCACGCACAAAGCGCAGATGATTTTATTCAACATAGGCATAGATTAATAATGGTGATGCGGAATCTCGCCATCAAGACGGTAATAAGTGCCGCAATACGGACATTCAATCTCACTGTTGGACTGAATCGGTAAGAACACGCGCGGATGGCCGTTCCATGTTTCATGATTAGGGCCGGAGCAATGCAGCGGCAAATCCTGCGGCTTAATGACTACAACGTTTTTTTCAGACTGTGTACTCATGGTTTGGTTCCTCACTATGTTTTCTTATCTTCCGATATTGTA
>NZ_JBQCTZ010000280.1:0-3643 GCF_051963715.1 Neisseria sp. P0001.S005
TGGAGGAGAAAACAGCTGAAAACCCTTGTTTGGATTTCGGCTGTTGGAAGGAAAGGAATTTTGCAAAGGTCTCAGGCATTACAGGCGGCGGCGCTTTACTGTGGTTGGCAGGCAATTTCCTTGAGAAACCTGCAGAGGCAGAGGCTGAACCGGAAGAGGAAGAAGAATAAATACCATAAAAGGCCGTCTGAAAAATTTCAGACGGCCTTTTTTATAGGTTCACAAAACAGCGCTTTCTTTATGTTCGAAAGTTTGCCTTTTAAAGCTCGTTTGTTGTGGCGGTAAATTGTGTTGCTGTACAGGGCTTTTGACGCTGAATACGCCCGCCTGCTTATCCGAACTTCACTTCTGCCCCGAATACTTCCCGCCATAGTTTTCGCACATTGCCGTAATGGGTCAGCAATTCGTCCGTCACTTCGGTTTTTTTGGCATCGCGCAGTTTGGTATTGTGTTGCTGCTGGCGGTAGAAGCGGTAGGCGGTGCGGCTTTGTTCGGCGAAGGTTTTGTCGATGAGGCCGCAGTCGGCAGCGATGTTCAACAAGGCAATGTTGCCGTAATTATCGAGGAGTTGCGGATACTGGCGGGCATGGGCAAGGATGAGGTATTGGACGATAAATTCGACATCGACCACGCCGCCGCGCGCGTATTTAACATTACTGTCGGCAGGCGGATGGGTGGGGAACATTTTTTCGCGCATTTCAATGATTTCGCCTGCTAAAACGGTTTGGTCGCGTTCGGCGGTCAGCATTTCGGTGCGGATGCGGTCGAAGGCCGTCTGAACATCAGGCGTACCGCAGATAAAACGGGCGCGGGTAAGGGATTGGTGCTCCCACGTCCATGCGTTTTCGCGCTGGTATTTTTCAAAGGCGGCGATGCTGTGGGCGAGGAAACCTGCATCGCCGTTGGGGCGCAGGCGCAGGTCGGTTTCGTAGAGGCTGCCTGCGCCGGTGGCGGCGGAAAGCCAGTTGGTCAGGCGGCGGGCAAGGCGGCTGTAAACGTCGCCTGCATCGGAATGCGGGTCGTCGTAAAGATAGACCAAGTCGAGGTCGGAGGAATAGCTGAGCTCTTTACCGCCCAGTTTGCCGTAGCCGATGATGGCAAATTGCGGCGTGTCGCGGTGTTTTTTGGGCATATCCGCCCACGCGCATGGCACAGCGGCGGCGAGGATGGTGTCGGCAAGTGCGGAGAGTTGATCGGAAAGTGATTCTACCGTCCACAATTCGGCAAGGTCTTGAACGGCGAGGCGGAAGACTTGGGCGTGTTGGAAATGGCGCAATGTGTCCATTTGCGCTTCAGTATCGCCGCCGCAGGCTTTGAGGTCGTTTGAAAGCGAGTCGGCGAGTGCTGGCCAGTCAAACGTGGTATCCAAAAGCTGGGCGCTGATGAGTTCGTCCAGCAGAATCGGGTATTTGCTCAGATACGCCGCCACCCATGAGCTTTGGCTCATGATTTGTGCTAGGTGCGCCAAGGTTTGCGGATGTTCGTTGAGGAAGGCGAGATAGGCGGAGCGGCGGCTGATGTTTTCGAGGAAGTCAAACAGCCGCATCAGCGTATCGGTCGGGTTGGGTTGCTCGGCCGCCGCTTGTACCAACAACGGCACAATGGCGTCAAAACGCGGCTGGGCGTGTGCAGAAAGGTGGCGATATTTATGGCCGTTGCGGATTTGGTCGAGCCGTGTGGCGATGGTTTCGGCATCAAACCCATATTCTTTCAGACGGCCTAGCCGTTCTTCTTCGTCGGGTTTTTCCTGCCATGCCCATTGCCATTCGCTGTTGTCTTGCGTTTGTTCTTCGGGTTCGCTCAAGATTTCGTTAAACAACTGATTGACTTTGTTCCGATGAACATTGAGGCCGTCTGAAAAAGCGGCGTAGCTGTCGAAGCCCATGCTTTCAGCGAGCAGTTGTTGCTGTTCGGGCGAGGTGGGCAGGGTTTGGGTTTGCTGGTCATCCCAGTATTGCAGGCGGTGTTCGACGTCGCGCAGGAATCGGTAGGCGGCCAGCAGGGTTTCAACGTTTTCAGACGGCATGATGCCCAGCTCGGCAAGTTTCTTCAGCGTTTCTTGCGTACCTTTCAGTTGCAGCACGCGCATTTGGCCGCCGCGTATCATCTGGAATATCTGGGCGATAAATTCGACTTCACGGATGCCGCCTGCGCCGAGTTTGATGTTGTTTGCCATGCCTTTTTTGCTGACTTCGCTGCGGATTTGGCGGTGCAGGTTGCGCATCGCCTCATACGCGCTGTAATCCAGATATTTTCGGAACACAAAGGGGCGCACCAGCGATTTGATGTCGTTCGGATACGGCGTAACCACGCGGCCTTTGCACCACGCATAGCGCTCCCATTCGCGCCCCTGTGTAATCAGATATTGCTCCAGCGCGGTTTCACTCAACACCAGCGCGCCCGAATCGCCGTCCGGCCGCAGCCGCATATCGACGCGGAACACCTGCCCGTCGGCGGTAATGTCGTTCAACAACGCAATCAGTTTCTGCCCGACTTTGGTGAAAAATTCCTGATTGCCCCGTTCGCGCCTACCGTCGGTATCGCCCGATTCGGGATAGATGAAAATTAAATCGATATCGGAAGACACGTTCAGCTCATAGCCGCCTGCCTTACCCATCGCCACCACGCTCAAATGCTGCGGCGATTTAGTATAACGCCCGATTGGCGTACCATACATATCCTGATAATAGGCGTAAGAAAAATCCAACGCAGTATTCACAGCAAAATCGGCAAACAGCGTAATCGTACGGGTTACTTCGTTCAAATCGCTGATGCGGTTGATATCGCGCACGATAATCTGCGACACGACATAACGGCGCAACTCGCGCAACTGCCGCGCTAATTCTTCCTCGTTTTCTTCCGCACGGATTTTGTCCCAATCGGCAAAAGCTTGAAAATCAGCTTCGGTCAACGCCTTGTCCAGCATGGGCAGGAAAATTTCGGGCTTGAGTTTACCTGAATCAAGATTACGGGCGAGAAAAAGGGAATAACGGCGGGCGGCGTCGAGGCGGTTCATAATCTTTGCCTGAATAAACAGAAAAGACCATCATAGCAAGGTTTCAGGCCGTCTGAAACCCACGCTTTCCCCTATCCGTGCAATCGGCTAAAATACCAACCTTTGCAACCCCACATAAGGAAACCGCCATGACCCGTATGGTTCACTGCGTCAAACTCGGCAAAGAAGCCGAAGGCATGAAATTTCCGCCGCTGCCCAACGAACTGGGCAAACGCATCTTCGAAAACGTTTCCCAAGAAGCATGGATGGCATGGACCCGTCACCAAACCATGCTGATCAACGAAAACCGCCTAAGCCTTGCCGATCCGCGCGCACGCGAATACCTCGCCCAGCAGATGGAACAATACTTCTTCGGCGACGGAGCAGATGCCGTACAAGGCTACGTTCCGCAAGAGCCTAAATAAGCATTGAAAAGCCAAGGCCGTCTGAAACCTGATTTTCAGACGGCCTTTAAAATTCCCGATTGCCCCGCATATTAGGCAAATAGAACAGATAAATCATACAAACCCATGATTCTCTGTTAGAATCCAAATTTCATTCATTTTCAATTCATACTGGAGCAAACGCCATGCAAAACGACGTTTACGACTATACCTCGCAAGGCTCGGTTGCCAAAAATACCGTCCT
>NZ_JBQCTZ010000281.1:0-3593 GCF_051963715.1 Neisseria sp. P0001.S005
ACTAATAAAATCAAACAATCATTCTTAGATTTTTTTTTGCGTGGCTAGCCTTTTTTGTTACTTTCCTGCAATTAAGCATCTCCCCATCAAAGCACTTACGATAACATCATTATTGTTTGAGAATTGTATCTATTGTGAGATAAATTCTCACTCTTGATACCTAATCTTTACAAAGGCATAAGCCATTCTTAACTTATTACCATTGCATTATCACCACTACTCTTACATAGTTATACATTCAAAGACATTTCATCCATCTCTAGATGGACTAAAATACGGCACAACACCAACAATGTTTCCATACCTTATAAGGAAGCTGCATCATGACACACTCCCCTCATCAAAACACACCCGATCCGGAAGACTACATCCCCTCCTTCCGCCGTCGAAACTTGGACACATCCGGTTTTATGAAAAAACTCGGACGCTTTGCCGGCCGCCTGGGCAAACCTATTGTCCGACAGCTTTATGCACTTTATTACCTTTGGGAATCCGAACACACGCCTAAACGGGCCAAAATGATTATTGTCGGCGCACTGGTTTATTTTCTCAGCCCTATCGACAGCATTCCCGACCTTCTGATTCCATTTGGCTTCAGCGATGACATTGCCGTCATTGCGCTGGTTTATTCTCAGATGAAAAACTATCTGACCGAAGATATTCAAGAAAAAGCCCGTCAAGCGGCTGACAAGCTGTTTGGTTCTTAATTGGATACAATTCGACTACACATATATAAATACAAAAAGAAGGCCGTCTGAATATTCAGACGGCCTTCTCAGTTTATGACTTTTTTATTTCAAAGGTTGCATACCCATAACTTCCATCAGGAAATTGGTAAACGCAGGATTGCTTGGCTTGGTATCCATGTTTTTCCAACGCTGTTGCCAACCGCGCAAAGCACCTTGGATGTACTGTTTGGATTGCTCGGTAGTAATTTCACCACGTTGGCTGTCAACGGCAGAACGCAGATAAACTTCGTACATACTGTCATCGACAGAGTTACGTCCCACTTGTTGGATACGGAAGCGGTTCAAATATTGGGCTGCCTGAACTTTGGTCAGACTACCTTGGCTCACTTGGGTACTCAAGCGACGTGCTTCATCATGAATCTTGGAAACATCTGTCCAATGCGAAGGAGCTAAATGATAACCGGTAGCTGAAACTTGTGAATCAGCCTTAGGTTTCTTAACGTTGGTTGGTCGAACTGGCACTTCTTTCAATGTTGGAACATAAATTGATTCACAACCGGCAAGTACCGCCACAGCAAGGATAGGAAGAATGTATTTTTTCATAGTGCGCATTATAAGCATGATTCGTTGAAGAAACCAACTTTTGAATAACAGTATTCAAAGCTCATTAACTGAATTACAACAGATTTCATACGATATCTCAAGCCCATACGCAAAAAAGGCCGTCTGAAAACGGCCTTTTAACAACAATCCTATATTATGCCAAATCAGCAAAAAGCGGCGTAGAAAGATAGCGTTCACCATACGATGGCAACAAGACAACAATCAGCTTGCCTTCGTTTTCAGTTTTTTTAGCCAGTTGCAATGCGCTCCATACCGCGGCACCGGAAGAAATACCTACTAAAATGCCTTCTTTTTCAGCCATAGCGCGCGCAGTTTCAAACGCTGCTTCGTTAGGTACTTTGACAATACTGTCGTAAACAGTCGTATTCAAAACGCTGGGGATAAAGCCTGCACCCAAACCTTGAATCGGATGCGGGCCTTTTTCACCACCACTCAATACTGGGGAAGCTTCAGGCTCGACAGCCACGATTTGAACTTCGGGTTTGTATTTTTTCAACACTTCGCCCACGCCGGTAATCGTACCGCCTGTACCCACACCGGCCACGAAAATATCAACTTGGCCGTCTGTATCGCGCCAAATTTCTTCGGCAGTGGTTTTGCGGTGAACTTCAGGATTGGCCTCGTTATCAAATTGGCGCGGCATGAAATAAGTGCCCGGATGTTCGTCCACTAAAGATTGGGCTTTGGCAATAGCGCCTGCCATGCCTTCGGCAGCAGGAGTCAAAATCAATTCTGCACCAAACGCACGCAGCAGCATTTTGCGTTCTTTACTCATGCTTTCAGGCATGGTGATGGCCAATTTATAACCGCGGGCCGCGCACACCATGGCCAAACCGATACCGGTATTGCCGCTGGTCGCCTCCACGATAACGGTATCTTTATTGATTTTACCGGCTTGCTCGGCCGCTTCAATCATGGCTTCGGCAATACGGTCTTTTACGCTGCTGCCCGGATTGAAAAATTCAAGTTTAACGGCGATTTGCGCTTTTAAACCTTCGGTCAGGCGGTTCAGTTTCACCAGAGGTGTGTTGCCGATCAGCTCGGTAATATTATTTGCAATTTTCATTTCCTGCTCCTGATTTAGATGTAATACAGCCTGCATATTAAACTCAGGCCGTCTGAAAAACCAATATCGAAAATTTCTTTCTTTATAACTTTTGGTTCAAGCGCGGTCAATATCCACTGCGCTCAAAAATCAATGCAACGGCAACCACAGCCTGCATCACGACGGCAACCATCCAGCCTGCCCACATCTGCCGCATACTGAAAAGAGAGGCAGACTGCTTGCACACGACCACGCGGTGCAGATAAAACACCAGCATCAACACGCCCTGCAATGCAAACCAATAAATGGGTTTCAAAGCATAAATTTTCAGTAAGGCCACCCATGCAAAAACCGAGCCTGCCAGCGGCAAGATGAAATAAACCACGCCTGCCAAGAAAACAAAAGCCAAAGTCATGACGACATTGGAAACCGCAAATAAGGTCAAACCAGCATATTCGCCTGCCGACCAAAACTTTTTGTCTTCCGTTTTACTGCAGTCATCAATAAAGAAGAAAATACTGGCGATTGTCAGATAAAAATGAGGGATGAACAAAGGGCCTGTATGCGTAAAACCCCACATTCCAGGCAACAAGCGTGCGCCCAGTGCCGAAATCCCCAGCCACAACAACACCGTAGCCCAAAGCCATTGAAACCGCTGTGCGCGAAAAATAAATGCCAACGATACTGCAGCATACGCGACGGCAAACCAAAAATCCAAAGAAACCATCATGAATACTGCAACTCGCCTTCAAAAACGGTTTCAGCAGGGCCGGTCATTTGCACATCGCCACCTTCTTCCCAACTGATAAACAATTCGCCGCCAGGCAAAGTAACACGCACAGGCATACCCGCTTTCAGCAAACCATTGCGCACGCCTGCCACCACCGCCGCACACGCTCCGGTGCCGCAAGCCTGAGTTTCCCCCACCCCGCGTTCAAACACGCGCAAGCGAACTGACAATTCATCTTCAACCTGCAAAAAGCCGACATTGACCTGTTCAGGAAACTGCTCGTGCGATTCAATAGCGCCGCCCCAATGCTCCACCGGTGCGGTTTCAACATTATCAACCAAAATCACCGCATGCGGATTACCCATATTCACACAGCTTACCGGTACAGATTCCAAACCGACCAAGACAATATGTGTCAACGCATCTTCATTTTCACCATGTGCAGGCACAAACGGAATTTCAGACGGCATGAAACGCGGTTTACCCATATTGACGGTAACCAAAC